>JAFEGF010000065.1 GCA_018240225.1 Verrucomicrobiota bacterium | reverse complement strand
TATATACTGCTTCCACTTCAATCGCAGAGACGCTTTTGACTTTTGCATCCCTAATTACGGGCCTTATCTCAAGCCCCTTTAATGCCCCATGCATCGGACGTATGCAACTGCGCATACGTCCTGCTTCTGGGACTTTAAAATTAGGGCGCAAAAGTCAAAATCGCTTATGCAATTGAATCGTCAGCAGTATATGAGCATACTCTTTTACCAAAGGAAAATATTCGCCGCAATCGAGCTATATTGGATGCGGGCAAAAAGTTAAATTCTGCTTGGATCTTATTTCTGGATATTTTTTCTTTAATCTAATTTTCTTGCTAGGCCTTAACTTCATCTGCTATGGATGCATATTATGTTGAAGCATCTGTTGAGCGTTCTCTTACTCCTTACGTGCGCACTTTCTGCAACGCCTGTTGCGACCTATGGGCCTTGCAAGGAATCGGCCACCGATCCAATCCGTTTAAAAATCATCGAAACGACGATCACGGTCAAAGGCAAACCTTCTGCTGTTTTTGAAGTCGTTGCGCAAAACGGTTCCAAGATCCTCTATCGGCAAGAAGGAGAATGTTTCAATGTCATCGTCGAAAATAAGACCTCTGTTCCCACTTCCTTGCATTGGCATGGCCTGATCCTGCCCACTTTAGAAGACGGCGTTCCTTTTCTCAACCAAGCGCCTATCCTTCCTGGGATGACCTATCCTTACAACTTTAAAGTGGTCCAAACGGGCTCCTATTATGCGCATAGCCATTTCGGCCTGCAGGAACAGAAGCTGATGAGCATTCCGATCATCCTCACGCCAAAGGAAAACAGCCTCTACCGCGATGTCGTTGTATTCTTGGAAGATTTCACGTTCAAGCGAATAAAGGAAGTCTGGCAAGGGCTGCGCAAACAGTATATTGCGATGGCAAAAGAAAAAGGTCCAGGATGGAAGCCCGATCTTATGTTGAAGATGTCGGGCCCTCCCGATCTTATCGATGTGGAATATGATGCTTTCCTTGCCAATCGGAAAACGTTGGATGCGCCTGATATCATGAACGTCTATCCGGGAGAAGATGTGCGTCTGCGCTTGATCAACGCCTCCTCTTCCACGGGATTTCATATTTCCCTTGGCGGTCTTTCAGGAAAAGTAATCGCCGTTGACGGCAACCCGATCGAACCAATTCCCTTTGATCATTTCCCTCTGGCGACAGCCCAACGGATGGACGTGATCGTAACGATCCCTCAGAAAGGTGGAGCATTCCCCATCCTTGCGCAAGGCCAAGGGACAAACATGGCTGCAGGCATTATCTTAAAGACAGATGGGGCAAAAGCCCCTTCCCTTTCAATACAGCAGCAAACGACAGCCGGCGCTATCACAAATGCGATCGAAAAAAACTTGCGCCCCTTTGCTCCGCTTCAATCTAAACCAGTCGACCGAACGCTCGTTGTCGAACTGGAAGGGAACATGAAATTCTACACATGGGCCCTCAATCAAAAAGTCTGGCCTAATATCCAACCCCTTACTGTTAAAGAAGGGGAGCGGGTCGAAATGAGCTTTGTCAATAAGACAGGAATGGCGCACCCGATGCACTTGCATGGGCATGTCTTTCAAGTCGTTGAGATCGATGGACAAAAGTTTTCAGGAGCTGTGCGCGACACAGTCCTTGTCATGCCCCAGCAAACGGTCAAAGTGCAGTTCGATGCAAACAACCCAGGTATCTGGGCATTGCATTGCCACATCTCCTACCACATGTGGGCGGGAATGTTCACTGTGCTTCAATATGAAGGATTCACTCCTCCTTATTTTCCAGCTGAAACCATACTGAAGTATTCCCAAATCTACGGCGGATATTAAGAACCTAGTTGGGGAAAAAAGCATGTTTCCATTTTTTTCTAAATGGAATACGATTTCCTTTATTATTTCAGGAGCAATTATGAAACGTTTTTTTTCCTCTTTGCCTGTTCTTTTTTCCTTGCTGCTTACGATGAGCTTTCAGAACCTTGAAGCATTTTCCAATCGGGAAGTTTTCGCGAAATACCCCAACCCTTATTTCATTGAAACAGGAAGCTATCAAGGAGACGGAATCCAAAGAGCTTTAGATGCTGGATTTGCCTGTGTTTATTCAATTGAACTCTCGCCCTCTCTTCACGCCCACTGCAAAAATCGGTTTGCATGGAATCCTGGAGTCCATCTTGTTCTTGGAGATTCATCGACAGTGCTAAGCTTAGTATTGGATGCAATCGATGCACCAGCCACCTTTTGGTTAGACGGACACTATTCTTCTGGAATAACGGCCAGAGGCCAGACTAATACCCCCATCTTAAAAGAATTAGAGGCGATCGCACAGCATCCTATTAAGAACCATACGATACTGATCGATGATATCCGATGCTGTGGAACAGCAGATTTCGACTTCGTCACGCTTGATGAGATTATTGCTGCCATTTTAAAGATCAATCCCGCTTACCAGATCCATTATGAAGACGGCTACTGCCGCAACGACATCCTCGTTGCAGCAATCCAATAATATCTTGGAAATAGGCTAAGATGGCTCAGAGGAATTTTTAGAGCAGCCTAATTTTAAAATATAATGATGGAAATAGTAGCATTTGGAACTTCCGCCATTAATCTCTTTGAAAAAATGAGAAAAATCCAGGTGTGCATGGATCAAGTTTTTGCATTTCGATATGGCAAATAATACAGATCAAAGAGTTGCAACAGAGGAAGCCTTTAACTTAAGCAAGCAGCTTATCTGCTGCTTCCATGATCGAGAAGCCGTCTCTTATTTACATTCAGATTTGACCATATCCATAAAAGTCTGAATGAACTTTTCAGAAGAGTACAGTTTCGCTGCATCGCTTTCTAAAAAATCTCGGATATGCTGCAAATATTGCTGATATTGCGGCTCATCCATCGCCAGCAAATATTTGACCAGCTCGCTATGTGTAGGAAAATCTTCCCTATCGATAAAGCAGTTCTTCGGAATGTAGGCCTCTACATTGGAAGCGCCCCAATAGATCGGAACAGTTCCTGCATGAAAGCAATCAAAGATCTTCTCAGTAATGTAACCGGGGATATCCCGGATATTTTCATAGGCGAATGAAAACTTGTAATTTTTAAGAACGTCATACTTCGTCGCAACAGGCCCGCGGTAGTTCCGAAACCAATCGGGCCACCATTTTCCATAAAGATCGAAAAGCCCTTCCGCATTGCCTTCAAAATACTGGATCACTTTTAGCCTTTCCGAATAAAGCTCAAAGGGATGGGAAGATGTTTTGTTGCATGCAATCATCGAACTAAACTTCTTAACGGCAAAATCGGTGGAGCCATCCATCTGGCGCAAGACTGGATAATAGAACTTAAAATAGTTCTTATTATCGACAAGACTGTCGTCCCACGTGTAGATCTTGGAAAAATAACCGTGGTATTCCAAATTGTTATTGTGGGGAACTGTCGAAGGAGGTTCCCACAGAAACAGGATCCTCTTTTCTTTCGGGACCTTTGAAAGCTGCGCAAAGTGCTCGGGAAAGACATCGAAAACAACTAATAGATCGCACTTCCCGATTTCGTTTAAGGAAAAGAGCTGTTCGATGTGATATCCTTGCTTAGCAGCCTCCTGCCTCAAATCGTAATAGACCTGAAGGCAATTATCGCGATTATACGATGGGTTGTCGATGGCGAACATCGGACCCCAGCAACTGGTCAGAATGCAAATTCGTTTTGCAGAGGCAGCTGCCTCAGCAGGCTCTTCGCAACTCCCTTTAATAGGAAGAAGCATCACATAAAGGATAAGGACTTGAAGAAAGCGGAGCATATTTTTCTCTTGTTCGAATTAGCCATCCTAAATTCTGCTGATAGGTAGGATCGACCTTGATGTCATTAAAGGGCGTAGCAATGTTGTATACATAAAGCACGTCAGGGACAAACCGGCTATGGAAGCCTGCCATTTCAAGCATCGGGAACATAAACGCAAGGTCCCATGCCATTGGGAAAAATGCTCCTTCAAGGAGCAGATCATCCTTTTTGATTTTGTGGAACAGACCTGCATAAAATGTGCGGAGATGGGTAGTTACCCAATTGTAATTTCTAAAACCATTTGACTCGATAACATGCGTTGGAAGCTCGGAAGCCCACCCCGGCGATCCGCAAGGATAATGGACAAATTGTCCGTAGGTCATCCACACATCCAAATCGGAATAGACCTCGTTGAGCTTGGCCAACACTTGGTCATCAAAAAACCAATCGTCGCCATCTAAAGTGACAATGATCTCCTCTGGAGCGCACAAATGGACAGCTTTATAAATGTTTGCTAAAGCGCCGTTTCTTTTCTCATTTTGAATCAGCGTTACACGTTCTTCCTGTCCCGATTGCTTGATGTAGCTTTTCACAAAAAGCCCTGTGCAGTCAGGGGAAGAATCATCGATAAAAATCACTCGGTAATTGTCATATTGTTGGAAGAATACCGAGTCCAAGTTCCGTTGGTACCAGTTCTTATTGTTATAAGAAGGGATAACGACGACCATCGGCTTTTGTTCAAGCTCTGCAAATACCGAACCGCAGCAGATAAGGTAAAAAAAGATCCATTTGAGAAAATGTTTTCCGATCATAGGGCTGTCCTATCCCATGTGAATAAAATATTGTCGGAATGAGTGGAGATCTGTTCTTCGCAGACGCTTGGGTTCATTCCAGCTTCGTCTAAAAGCTCAAAAAATTCCCAAGGTGTTAATGAATCGATCCCAAAGTAAGGCTTGGAGATCTGGTTATAAATGATATAACCGCGGTCTGCCTTCTTGATCACCCTTTCGAAATAATCAAGCTGGGTTTCCCTGGAACATTCAGAAAAAGCATAATTGCTGATCAGCAGATCGACCTTCTCTTCCGGCAAACTGCTGTCTGCTGCCAGACAAACTGCATTGGAAACAGAAAGCTCGGCAAGCGATTTCTTGATCAGCTGATTGACCGGAGGAAGATCGTAGATGAAATAGCGGGAAAATCCTTGAAGGACGGATAGGATGAAGCACTGTCCGCCAAATCCTCCTCCTATTTCTACAATTTTCGCATCAGAAGGGAGATGAAACAATTGACGGATATGTTCTCCTACGACGATATAGCGTAGAGTGGTAGCTGAAAACGGTCCAATCCCAGCATATCTTGTTATGGCTGGACTGCCGATCATGTCTAATCTCCGAAATTCCCCTATGAGGGAAATCACTTCGATATCGCCATTTAAGATCTTCTCTGCAAAGGGATGGCCATTAAAAATCTCGACCGCATGAGAGTATTCAGGAGTGCCGCGGAAATGTTGAAAATAATAGGGATCGGCCGCAGCTTTTTCACACATGTCCAAGTAAGTTGAATCGGAACCTGTTATGCTCTCCATTGCCTCCAACTGAACGCCTGCGCACAAAATCAAAAAGGCGATCCAAATCCGCTTCATCATGACCTCCATTTTATTAATGGGGGTAAGAATTAGCAAAATTCGATTTCTTGGAAAGATCTTTTTTGTATGACGCTGAGCGCTTCAGCAATTTTTTCTTTTGCGCTTGGCTGAGGTTCGATCAGAGGCAGACGCATCGCTGATCTGCATTTTCCCATCAAGCTCAACGCATACTTGACGCACTGGGGATTCGTTTCGATGACCATGGCCTTAACAATCGGATAGAGCTGACGATAGAGGGCGCGTCCTTGCGCAATCTTGCCTTGGAGCAAAAGATCTAGGCATTGCTTCCAGAGACGAGGAATCACGTTGGCGACAATCGAGATGACACCGGAGCCGCCCCCTGCAAGGATGGGCACGGCAAGAGAATCATCGCTGGATAGAAGCGGAAGGTTGGAAACCTGTATAAAATCGAGAATGTAATCGAGGTCTCCGGAACCATCCTTAATGCACACGACCGAGTCAAGTTCAGCAATCGCTGCAAGAGTTTTGACGGGAGGCTTGATCCCCGTTCTTCCCGGATGGTTGTAGGCAATGATTGGAAGCCCTACCTTGTTCAGTTCTTGAAAATGCAAGAAGCATCCTTCCGGCGTCGGTCGATTGTAATAGGGAAAAATCACCAAACACCCGTCTGCGCCAACAGCCTGCGCTTCTTCGGTCATCTTAATCGTATGCCGTGTGTTATAGCTTCCCGTTCCCGCAATGATCGGGATCCTCCCCTTTGCGCAAGCAACTCCTAACTGGATGACCCTGATCTGCTCTTCATGGCTCAAGCAAGGAGCTTCTCCTGTAGTTCCGCAAAGGACGATGCCGTCCGTTCCCTCCTCAATATGCCAATCGATGAGCTTTGCAATCGCTTCCTCGTCCACATGATCATTTTCTGTAAAAGGCGTAGGCAAAGCTGCAATCGAACCTCTAAACATAAATCCTCATTTTGTTATCGCATGATCCTACGGGCTGCAGTGAGCAGGATAAAGCCGCATATGACCGACGTCAAAGCTCCGACATAAAGGGGGAGCGTCATTGTTTTTGCAGCCAAGACCCCTCCAAAAATACCCGTTAAAAATTCCGCAAGGACTTGAACCGATGTCAAAGTCCCCAATGCCTGGCCTTGAAACTCTTTAGATGCTTCATTCGAAATAACGAGAGATCCATTGGTAATTGTAACAGCTAAAAATAGGCCGATGGGAGGAATCGTGACGATCAAAGCATACGGGTTAGCGGGTAAAATACAAACGATAAAGGAAATGGCAAGCAAAAAAGAAAAAATTGCAAGGGACTTCACCGGCTTGAAACGACGCGCCAAAGGGGGGATGAGAAGGACAACGCCGACGCCGATCATTAATGCATCGTAGACCATGACATATCCAAGCTGGGCTGCAGTGAAATTAAATGTCCGTTCTAGAAAAACAGGAAGGAATCGGAAAAAAGAAAAATAGCCGATGGCCAGAAAAAAATTAGCAACGTAGTAGACCTTCAACCCTTTCCTCTTGAACCCGGCCCAGATCGATTTAAAAAAGCTCCACTCCTTTTTTGTTTTCACCGTCAATGTTTCTTTCGAGTACTTGTAGATCACAGCCATTCCGATGACGGTCATCAAAGCGGCAAACCAAAATGGAGTTGCAAAAGTGAACCAGCTGACCACATTGGAATCAGCAAGCTGGCCTCCCATTAACGGCCCGATGATAAACCCTGCGGAAATGAAGATGTTGATCCATCCAAAGTGGACTGCCTTCTCTTCGCGAAGCTCCTCCTCATGCGTCAAGTCGGCAATCACAGACTGGGCGATTGTGACGTTCCCTTCGCAAAATCCGCAAAAGGCAAGGCCGAAAAACATCCCTGTCACCGATTGCGCAGCAACGGATGCCGCTGTGATCAAATAGCCAACCGTAGTTCCTGCAAGCGAGTAAAGGATCACCTTCTTTCTTCCGTAGCGATCGGAAAGGTGTCCCAAAAAAGGAGAGCCGAAAAATTGACCGAAAGGGAAGCTTGCCATTACCAATCCCAACAGCAGCATCTTGATCTTTAGATCGTAATGGGGCGGAAAGATCGACTTGTCAGGGTCCAAAAACATTTCAGGCAGGATCGGCAAAGGCAGCGCAAATCCAATGTAGGCAAAAAGAATGACAATGGCATAGGGAAGGAGGACGCGGCGAGTTTTTGAACGCATATGAAGTCTTTGTTTTTCCCCCATTATTACCACGATGTACGATTTTTAAGAAGACTGCGGATACACGAGAAGGTTCAGTGAACCTTCGCAGTGAGGAGCAGGTGAAGTGCTCTTGAGCACGAACCAGTCTTATTTGGGGAAAGTCTACATGAATTAAGAGGCTGCCGAAATAGCAGCCTCAAGAACCAAACTAGCTATAGTTGCAAGCACGTGTGTAGATGCGGTCATTTTCAGCAAAACACTCAAGCGTTTCTTTCCACTCATCAGCTGCAACGATGAATTCGTTCAGATGATGCCGGAATGGAATGTATTTACCGAAGGGCATTTCAACCTCATTGACCAGATAAAGAGACTGGGTCAACGGATCGAGCTTCAAATAAGCCCCTTGGTATTGCCAGCGCAAAAATTCTGCGCTAGCCAAACAATCCTGAACACTTGGCGGGATATACCCGCTCGAATGAAACACCTTCGTAAAAATCTTCCATCGATTCTTCCTTTTTAAAGCTTCGATGAAAATCAAATGATCATTCACCACAACACGCGCCTTTTTTTTGCTGGCCATTTGGCTCATTGCAATCAAAAAGGCATTATATGACATCTTGTAAAACCTTAATTTAGACATGCGTTGGACGCAGAGCTAATTATAGCTTCAAACGAAAGATAAATCAACTCAATTAGTAACTGCAATCAAACAAGAATTAAAACTTCATGAAATGAAATTATAATGTATCGCCCCATTCTGATTTGCGCGCGCGGCGATAATCATCTTTTGATTTTCGAGAGATGGTGATATTTTCCACGCCCTTTGAAGAACATAATTTCAAATTGACATAACCGTTATTTTTTTGAGGGCGCATTAAAATTCTCGATGGATATTCCATTAATTTTTCGCGCGAAAAAATCAAATAGCAAAATTTTTCGTCCTCATAATTCATAGTGGCATTTTTGATTTGACGATGGATCGATGTCCTTTCGACTCGCGCTGCAAAATGGCACCAATCGGATCCTTGCATAGGACAAGTTTGAGAATGGGGACAAGGAGCTGCCAAATGCCCGCCTTGTTCTAATAATATTTCCCTCATCTTCCGGATCATCCCAAATCCTCTCGGCGTTCCTGGTTCAATGACAATCAAAAATTTTCGAGCGGCCTGCCACATTGACAAAAGAGTTTTTCGCCAATCCGGTTCTTGAAATTCACCCAAAGCAAAAGAAGCAAGGACCAGGTCATGGGGAAGAAAGCTCTCTGCCATCGATGCATCGCAGCCCACCCATTTAACCTCTATCCTTGTTCGTTTGCCGTATAGTTCTTTACCTAAGCGGATAAACCCAGGGTCTTTTTCGAGGAGGGTCACCTTCTTTAAAGAAGGGGAAAATGCCTCCCGGAGCGCCCAAAGGCCAGTCCCAGGCCCAGCTCCCACATCAAGGGCATTCTCTATATATATGGAGGGGGTTCTATTTGAGAGTTCCCTAAGTGTCTGAACGATCGTTGCATAGGTAGCAGGCATCCTCACCGATATATATGCAAGCTTTTGATAATCAGACACTAAAGGCTCATTGCCTCTGAGACCGATCTCTTTATATTGGGCTGAGAGGAGGCTTGAATGCCTTTTCAAGTCATTAATAGAAATATTCGAAATTTTTTTATCAATTTCAAGCTTTAATTCATCTGAAATTTGCATAACATAAATTAAATTAAAATTTATAATTCAAATTCTTAATAATTCGTGATATAATTAATGACAAAATAATTTAAACAATAAGAGGGACCATCATGTCATTATCCAATATTTCAGATCAATTGCGATCTTTGCATGGGCAAATTATTTCCTTCACAGAAGAGTGCGCTGCCTCCATCAGCATCCTTGTCCCTCGGTCGGAAGTTACCGTTTCATTAGCAGAGCCTTCCTATGAGAGAGCTCAGCAGGCCTACGAACGGATTTCTATGGAACTTGCCAACATTAGAACCCGCATTACCGATCGTCATTATTATAACACATTGGAAGTGGCAACCGATCCCGATTATCTAACAAACACAGACCTCGTTGAAACTTTAGACAATGCCAACCGCGTTTTCACCGATCGATTTGTGACACACTATCCTGACGCACAGATCAATTACGGAAGAAAATGCGTTTCTCCAAGAGAAAAGTGGAGCGTCCAAGATTTGACAAAACAAGATGCCTTTGCGCCTTATCGCACAAAATTCCCAAACTTTCGTGCGATCCGCGGCGACGGGAATTGCTTCTTTTCAGGCGTAACTGTTGGAATGCTTGAGCATTTCGTCAAAACAAACCAAGTCGACACACTCCTGCAAACAATCTTAGATCATCCTGAATGGGATTCTCCGGGTAGAGAAGTGGTTGTCCAACTCTTGATGGAACTTGCCGATACGCCTTCCATGCTGGAAGCGCGCCTGCAAAACAACCAAAAGGTCCTGTGTTGCACCAATCTATTCCGCCATATCGCGGCTGCGCATATGAAAGCAAACAGAGAAGAGTTTGAACCATTTTTAGAAAAACCTTTCGACACCTATATCAATGAAAACGTGTTGAAAATGGGCGAGAATGCAGAACATTGCGCGATCATCGCCCTATGCAAAGCTCTTAACTTTCCTGTCGTCATCCATGACATCGGCGTTGATACGAATGACAAGGGAACGCATTTAGGCCATGACTACCAACCAGCTCTTGCGACACTTTGCCGCAACGGTGAACACTACTTTGTGTTTTATGCCGATGACACACTTCCTTCTTCTCCTCATACTTTAGGCTCTTCAGCGGCTTCCAGCTCCTACTATCATTCTTTTGCACCCACAACCAGCTTGATCTTCGCATTGGAGGCGCCTCCAGGAGTCACCCTCGAACTGCGCGGAAAAGGCCCTGGAATGCATGACTGGAGCGTAGGAGTCCCGCTGCAAAACCTCGGCGCTAATATCTATTCTTGGACAAGTGAGCAATCATTTGAACCCTTTGCCTATAAAATCGTAGGCAGGACAAAGACAGGAGAGCTGTTATGGGAATCAGGTCCTGACCGGATCATGAAAGTCGGCGCATCGGATGTCATTGATCCAAGATTAACCCTCCCATCCATACCAAAATCGCAAGTGACCGTCCAATTTACGCCGCCTCCTGGCATCACCCTTGAGCTGCGCGGAAAAGGCCCTGGAATGCATGACTGGAGCGTAGGGATCCCTCTTAAGCAAGGCGAAGGAAATACCTGGTCATGGAATTACGATCAAACGTTCGAACCTTTCGTCTACAAAATCGTTGGCAGAACATTGAAAGGCGATCTCGTTTGGGAATCTGGAGATGACCGGACCATGAGAACAGGAAGTACAGAAGCGATTGCTCCCAAACTAGACTTCTCTTCCGCACCTACTGCCCTGCTAACAGTCCAATGCGCCCCTAAACCTGATATGACCTTGGAACTGCGCGGCAGAGGACCTGGCATGGGCGAATGGAGCAATGGCATTCCTCTTAAACACAAAGAAGGAGACAACTGGTCGTTTGAAATGACAGAATCCTTCGAGCCGTTTGAGTACAAGATCGTCGGCAGAAGAAGCAATGGAGACCTCGTCTGGGAATCAGGAGACAACCGGATCATGAAGGCCGGCCAATCGGATACCATCCAGGCCAGGTTATAACCTCCAATCAATAGGGGCTTTTCCCCATTTCTCTAAGAACTTATTGGTCTTAGAAAAGTGGCGGCATCCAAAAAAGCCGCTATGTGCGGAATAAGGCGAAGGGTGCGCTGCCGTAAGGACAGCGTGCCCTTTTTTTTCGTGTTGAAGAATGTTCTCACATTTCTCCTGCGCCGATTTTCCCCACAAGATAAAGACGATCGGGTCATCCCGCTGGATTAGCTTGCTCACAATCGCATCGGTAAAGCGCTCCCATCCTTTTCCATAGTGGGAACGGGGCTCGCCTGCTCGAACGGTCAGGGTCGCGTTTAAAAGCAGGACGCCCTGCTTTGCCCATTTGGAGAGGCAACCGTCTTGGGAGATCGGAATGTTCAAGTCGTCTTTAAGTTCAGTAAATATATTTTTTAAAGAAGGCGGGCAGCGGACACCGCAGGGAACACTGAAACTTAAGCCGTGCGCCTGTCCTACGCCATGGTAGGGATCTTGGCCCATGATGACAACTTTGACCTGATCGAACGGAGTGTACAAAAAGGCATTGAAGACCTGAGGCTCCTGAGGATAGACCTCCATCCCTCTCCGCTTTTCTTCCGCCAGAAATTCCTTCAAATCGCGGACATAGGGCTGGGCGATCTCATCTTTGAGTTTCGCATGCCAGCTCGCCTCCATTTTCATCATCGCTTTTCTTCCTGTTTTAATTTCTAAAAAATGTACCAAGAAAAAAAATTAGACACAAGGAGTCCCGACCAATTTCAATTGACAGAAAGCTCCATTAGCGAATAGGATTTTCCTTCATCTCCACTTGGAAAGGAACCCGTATGAAAGACCTCGCAGAAAACAACCTGATCCGTTTTAAAAACATTTCTAGAAAAAAAGATGCGATCTACGCGAACTTCAAAGTGAAAGGCGTGCGCGGCGGCGTTAATTTCTCCGCATCGATCACTGTCGACATCTCCGCTGCTGAAGTCCATCCCGGCGATGTTCTAGAAAAAATTATCGACGAATGCGCTCGCATCGGCGTCAAAGAATTTAGAAAGGCCGAGTTCCAATTCGAAGGA
>JAFEGF010000064.1 GCA_018240225.1 Verrucomicrobiota bacterium | reverse complement strand
TCGCCGACATAGCAAAGCGGCGTCTGGTTAATACAGCTTCCAGCGTTGGAGCGCATGAACTTTTTGAGGAAATAGCTCTTCTTATTAAGCGGGTTGTCCTTTGATGCGACGACAATTTTAAAGCCGTCGACATAATCGATCACTCCATCCTCTTCTGAAACAACGACTGCGCCAGAGTCTTTAGCTGCGCGCAGTTCTAGTCCTGTTCCAACAATAGGAGCTTCCGTTTTTAACAGTGGTACGCCTTGGCGCTGCATGTTAGAACCCATAAGGGCGCGGTTAGCGTCATCGTGTTCAAGGAACGGGATCAGACCAGTCACGATCGAAACGAGCTGTTTTGAAGAGACGTCCATGTGCGTGATCTTGTCGGTCTCGATCTTCATCGACTCGCCGCGGGCACGGGCCCAAACAAGAGGTTCGGTGAACATATTAAGGTCGTCAAGGACAGCGGATGCCTGCGCTATAACGCAGTTCTCTTCCTGGTCGGCTGTCATGTATTCGATCTCTTCAGTAACAATCCCGTCGCGGACGATCCGATAAGGCGTTTCAATGAAGCCGAACTCGTTGATCTTCGCAAATGCAGACAAGGATGTGATCAGACCGATGTTCGGTCCTTCAGGTGTTTCAATCGGGCAGATCCTTCCATAGTGGCTAGGATGGACGTCGCGGACCTCGAAACCTGCTCGCTCCCGGTTAAGGCCGCCAGGCCCAAGGGAGGAAAGGCGTCGTTTGTGCGTAAGCTCGGCCACAGGGTTGGTCTGGTCCATGAATTGGGAGAGCTGCGACCTTCCGAAGAAGTCTTTCAACACGCCAGCTAATCCTTTTGCGGACACGATCTTGCCTGGAGTCAGCGTGTCGGATGTGAAGTCGAAAAGGTTCATCCTTTCTTTGATGATCTTTTCCATTCGCGCCAAGCCGATGCGGCACTGGTTTTGGATCAATTCACCGACAGAACGGACGCGTCGGTTGCCAAGATGGTCGATATCGTCTACGTTGGCTTCCTCATCCCCTTTCTTCAAACGGATCAGGTACTTGATAGCGCCGATGACGTCTTCTTTACGCAGGGTGACCATTGCCAATTCTTCATCAGAAGTATCAAGCGCAAGCTTACGATTGAGCTTATAGCGTCCGACTCTTCCCAAATTGTAGCGTTTCGGATCAAAGAAAAGACGCATGATTGCAGAACGAGCGTTCGACAACGTCGCTGGCTCGCCTGGACGGATCTTGCGATAAAAGTCTTTTAAGGCAGATTCATAAGAATCGTTAGGGTCCTTGGCAAGCATTTTGATGATCGGGCTGGTCTCATCGGCATCTTCCGCAACGCGGACGACGGCAATTCCTGCGTCGAGCATCCGTTTAAGCATCGCAGTCGTCAGCTTTTCAGAAGCTTTACCAAAGATCACGCCGCTTTCTTCATCGACGACGTCTTCAGCTAAAATCTTACCGACGAGTTTAGGGAAATCTTTGTCTGACTTGATCTTCACTTTGATCGTGCTGAAAAACTCTTCAATGATATCGGAATCGGTTGAGTAACCAAGGGTTCGGATAAAGGAGGTCGCTAAGATCTTACGGCGACGTTTCTTTCTATCGATATAGATGTAGATCAGATCGTTTGTATCGAATGCTCCTTCGAGCCAGCTTCCGCGGTAAGGGATGATGCGGAAGGAATAAATGATGGATCCTTTAATGTGACGTTCATGTTCAAATGCAATGCCGGGAGAACGATGGAGCTGGGATACGATGACCCGTTCAGCGCCATTGATGATAAATGTCCCTTTCTCCGTCATGACAGGAATGGTCCCCATATAGACCTCTTCCTCTTTAATGCCCGTTTCATCAGTCAGACGAAACTTAACTTTTAAAGTGACGTTATAGGTAATTCCACGGCGGATACACTCTTCAGCGGTGTATTTAGGTACGCCCAAGCTATATGAGAGGTACTCAAGGATTGTCTTCTCATCATAGGATTTAATCGGAAATATTTCAGTAAAGACCTCTTGCAACCCAATATTTTCCCTTTCATGGGGCATCTTGTCGGCTTGAAGAAATTGATTGTATGACTTGATTTGGATTTCAATGAGGTTGGGCAGATCGATAATTTCTTCTCTACCACGAAAACTCACCCGTTGAGGCGGCCTTTTTAGCATTGAAACAGCTCCTACGCTTAAATCTTTATAAAAAAATAATTTTCAAAATCAAAGAGCAGAAGTCATTATTTCATGACTTCTGCTCCGTCGATACTCGGTTTTCTAATCTCTTAGAGACCTTTCAGAGTTGCCTTGCCGCCTGCTGCGGTGATTTTCTTAGCAATCTCTTCAGCTTCAGCCTTAGGCGCAGTTTCTTTCAAAACTTTTGGAGCGCCGTCGACCATGTCTTTAGCTTCTTTTAATCCAAGTCCTGTGATTTCACGCACGACTTTGATCACTCCAATTTTCTTGTCATCTGGAGTTGTTTCGAGCGTTACTTTAAACTCAGTTGATTCAGCTGCAGGAGCTGCTGCTGCTGCAGGAGCTGCCATCATCATTGGCGCTGCTGCCGCTGCTTTTACTCCCCACTTTTCTTCGAGAGCTGTTTTGAGTTTGGACATATCGAGAACGCTTAATTTGCTGAGTTCTTCGACTAATTGATCAATAGTTTGGGTAGCCACGGTTAAACCTCTTTGCTTATCTTGTTAAAAATTTATGAGTTACTTTGCTGGCATTTATTGTCGATGCAATAAATGACGCTTGTCATTAATGCTTCAAAAACGGCCAATGTTTGTGAAAGCGGCGCTTCCAAGGTACCGAGGAGCTGTGCACGCATTTCATCTTTACTTGGCAGTTTAGAGATCAGTTCTACGTCTTGCGCAGTACAGATCGAGCCTTCAAACCGTCCACAAAGGACTTTTAAGACATCTTCGTTCTCATTGGAGAACTGATAAATTGTCTTAGTTGTCTGGACTGGATCCTGATCTGCAAAAAAGACGGCGATGTGTCCTTCTAGAAGCTCTTTATCAAGGGTAACACCCGCAACTTGAGCTGCTTTGATGAGGATACGTTTACGAACCACCTCAAGAGATCCGCCTGTCTTTGCAAGATTAGAACGAAAACCTGCAGCAGCATTAGGCTCAAGCTTCTTATAAGAAGCAAAGACCAGTGCTTTTGCATTGACGATTTTTTCTTGGATTTCATCCAATAGGAATTGTTTTTCAGGTCTCATCGTTATTCTTTCGCCCCATGAATTTCAGTGATCGAAGATAGGTCGATCTTCAAGCCTGGGCCCATTGTCGAAGAAAGGGCCATCGACTTAAGATATTGCCCCTTTGCAGTCGATGGTTTAGATCGAGTGATTGCAGAGAGCAATGCGATGATATTTTCAACCAGTTTTTCCTTATTGAACGAAATCTTACCAACAAGAGTATTGATTACTCCATGTTTGTCCGATTTAAACTCGATTTTTCCGGCTTTGACTTCAGCTACAGCTTTTGCAACATCCGTCGTCACAGTGCCGCCTTTTGGAGTCGGCATTAAACCTCTAGGGCCCAATACTTTCCCCAATTTACCGACATCGCGCATCATATCTGGAGTTGCGATGACTGCAGTAAAATCGGTCCAACCGTTCTTGATCTTTTCAAAATATTCTTCATTCCCAGCGTAGTCAGCTCCAGCGTCCAAGGCTTCTTTGACTTTCTCACCTTTTGCGAAAACGAGGATCGTACTGCGTTTGCCTGTACCGTTCGGTAGAGATACAGTTCCACGTACTTGCTGATCAGACTTCTGGGCATCGACGCCTGTTTTAAGCGACAGTTCCACCGATTGGTCAAATTTGACCGGTGGACATTTCTGTAAAATTTCGATAGCTTCTGCCAGCGAATAGACTTTCATTCTATCAACCGACTTATCTATCTCCCGAAACCTTTTGCTACGATGCATTCTGATTTCCTTTAAATAACAACAACTATTTTGCTGAGCGAATTACTCAACAATATCAACACCCATTGAACGCGCAGTACCCATGACAAGCCGCATAGCAGCTTCGTCCGACTCCGCACGCATATCTTGGCGTTTATTATTGGCAATTTTCATGACCTGTTGCTTAGTCAATTTGCCAACTTTATCACGGTTAGGCACTTTAGAACCTGACTCAATCCCGACCTCTTTCAAGATCATGCGGGATACAGGAGGTTGTTTAGTGATAAACGTAAAACTTTTATCTTGATAAACAGTGATCTCTACTGGAAGGATATCACCTGCTTTATCTTGTGTCTTTGCATTAAATTCTTTGCAGAAGCCCATAATGTTGATACCGGCGCCGCCGAGAGCAGGGCCGATTGGGGGTGCAGGGTTTGCTTTGCCTGCAGGGATCTGCAACTTAATGACTTTTACTACTTTCTTTGCCATGGGCTTTTCCGTTTATGTTATCTGGTTCAAACCAGGGATGTTATTTTTAAGTGACTTCCGTCTCTGCCGGCGCTTGCTCGACTTGCCAGAACTCGAGGTCGTCCACTCGGGTCTCTCTTCCGAAAATGGAGACGAGGACGCTTAACCTGCCTTTATCATGGAACACTTCACTGACAGTTCCAATAAAGTTAACGAAGACGCCATCAGTGATCTTAACCTTGTCGCCGACTGTGATGTTGTGCTTTTGGACAACACCTTTTTTCTTCTCTTCAAGGTCCTTAAGGATATTATCTACTTCAGACTGAAGGAGGGGTTGGGCCTTTTCGCCGCCGAGGAATCCAAGAACACCATTGGTATTGCGCACATACATCCATGCGTCGTCAGTAAGTTGCATCTTGACGAGAATATAACCTGGCCAAAGCTTCTTTTCGCTGACCTTCTGCTGGCCTTTTTTTACTTCTGCCACGTTTTCAGTCGGCACGAGCACTTCCGAAACCAAATCGCTCATTCCGCTTGACTCGCGATTCTCTTCAAGCGCTTTCTTAACTTTTTTTTCTTGACCGGATTGAACCTGGACAACGTACCATTTATGCATGATGACCTAAATTTTTTAGCCAAAGATAAAATGAACGACAAGCGTTACTAAATCCAAACATCCTTTGATGACCAGATCGACGAAGTAGATCCCCATTCCGAGGAAAAATGTCGCCCCTACGACCATTTTCGTAGAAAACTTCAACTCTTCTTGCGTAGTCCAGCTAACTTTCTTGAGCTCTTCTTTCAAATCCTGAATAAACGTAAATGCGCGCTTCTTCTTAGGTGCCGCATGAGCATTGACATCAGCATTTGTCCGATTGTGGTTGATTCGAGCATCCATAGCGCACATAGGATTGTCACAACTTCATTTGATTTATTTGTTTAATCGAGTGCGGAGGGATTCGAACCCCCGACCGGCGACTTTGGAGATCGCTGCTCTACCAGCTGAGCTACACACCCCTGCATGAGGCGGTATAGTCTATTGAATAGAGCTACCCGCCTCGCCTAAAACGTTACTGGATGATCTTTGTGATCGTTCCAGCGCCGATTGTTCTTCCGCCTTCACGGATAGCGAATCTCATTCCTTCTTCCATTGCGATCGGATTGAGAAGTTCAGCTGTCAGCTCAACGTTATCGCCGGGCATGACCATCTCAGTTCCTTCCGGAAGCGTTACGGTTCCTGTAACGTCTGTCGTACGGAAGTAGAACTGTGGACGGTAACCGCTGAAGAACGGCTTATGGCGTCCACCCTCTTCTTTCGTCAGAACGTAAATTGTCCCTTTGAACTTCGTATGAGGTGTGCATGTGCCAGGAGCTGCGAGCACCATTCCGCGCTCGATGTCTTTTTTCTCAACACCGCGCAGGAGGATACCGACGTTTTCGCCCGCTTGAGCCTCATCCAAAATTTTGTTGAACATTTCAAGGCCTGTTGCAACAGTCTCGCGCGTCTCACGGATACCGACGAGTTGGAGCTTATCGTTTGTACGGACAACACCGCGCTCAACACGACCAGTCGCTACAGTTCCGCGGCCGGAGATGGAGAACACGTCCTCGATCGGCATCAAGAATGGCTTCTCAGTCTCACGCTTAGGAGTTGGGATCTTTTCATCGACTGTTGCCATCAGTTTTCTGATGCTATCGACATACGCAGGATCATTTTCGAGAGCTTTTAATGCAGATCCACGGATGATTGGCACATCTTTGTAGCCTTTCGCTTCGAGCAGCTCTGTCAGTTCCATTTCGACGAGTTCAACGAGTTCTTCGTCGCCTTTGCCGATCATGTCCATCTTGTTCAAGAAGACAACGATAGCAGGAACCCCTACTTGGCGGGCAAGCAGGATATGTTCTTTTGTTTGCGGCATCGCACCGTCTGTCGCTGCAACGACGAGGATCGCTCCGTCCATCTGAGCAGCACCAGTGATCATGTTCTTGACATAGTCAGCGTGGCCTGGGCAGTCTACGTGAGCATAGTGGCGGTTTTCTGTCTCATACTCAACGTGGGTGGAGTTGATCGTAATACCACGCGCTTTTTCTTCTGGCGTATTGTCGATTGACGCGTAGTCACGGAACTTCGCTTTGCCTTGCTCAGCCAAAACTTTCGTGATTGCAGCTGTTAATGATGTTTTACCGTGGTCAACGTGGCCGATTGTGCCAATATTGACGTGGGGTTTTGTTCTTTGAAATTGTTCTTTTGCCATTACTATCCTCCGTTTGGCCTCCGTTAGGCTCCAGTATAGTTCAGTTTTAATTTTTCAATTGATTTCGATCTTTGCCCAGAATAGGAATTGAACCTACGACCTTTTGCTTACCATGCAAGTGCTCTACCACTGAGCTATCTGGGCATTCCACTTAAAGTAAAACACCTACTAGAAGTCGAAAGCTACAAAGCTTAGTCTCTAAGGCAAATAAATTCAATACCTAATTGTAAATTCTCTCAATCCGTAAGGTGCCTGCACTCGTGTTTCCCAGGAGAATATCCTGACGAAAACGAATGAAAATTATCTTTGACGGTAAATAATGCGGGCTTTTGTCAGGTCATAGGGCGACATCTCTACAGTGACAATATCCCCGACCAGGACCCGGATATTCCTCATCCGCATTTTTCCACAGAGGTGGGCGAGCACATGCATTCCATTTTCGAGGACAACCCGAAATGTCATATTGGGAAGCAACTCTTCTACAGTTCCATCTACTTTAATCGTGTCTTCTTTCGGCATAATCTTTGAGTTTTAAATTTGACGTAAGTTATCAAACTGGATTTCCCAGTAAATGTCAACACCTTGATTCGATTCCTTACCCAGGAAATATCCATCTGCCGATGACTTGGCCTAAAACCGCAATTGTAGAAAATGCGGCTTTCACTGCGACCTGGACAAATGCATCTCACACTCTCACGACCACTTCCAAATCTCTTCTAGAACTCATTTGAACACCCCTAACACACTCGACTTCATAAACTATTTATAATAAACAATTTATCTTTCTAATTAAAGCAATTTCATCCTGCTTATTCAACGCATTGACACTTAATAAGAAAGACTTAATTAAATCAATTACCTCTCCTGTTAAATAATTAATTTTAAATTAACATTTTTCAGATATAATATAGGATACAGAAATAGAGGATTAATAATAATGTCACTACTTTCGTCATTACCTTTAATAAAGAGCTTTTTTCCAGCGCCAATTCAATTGTCGCCTAAAGAGACCTCCGATCGTATTCTAGAGATCATCGAAAAGCTCAAATGCCATATCGAGCTTAGCCAAGACGACCGTAGTTTTTTAGATTTTTCCTCAAAGCTCACATCGGGCATTGGCCGCTATGTCTATTCCTTTGTGTCGACCCCTGCCGATGAGCCGACTGCCCAAGCGATCGACACTCTTTCTAGAAAAATTTTAAGTAACGAAATTTCTGCTCAAGATGCGCTTAACGAGGCCTCTACTGTCCTATCTTCCATTCCGAGCATGACGACCAGGGAATCGGCTGCTGTTGCCGGCTTAGTAAATAGCTATTTGAGCCATCTTCAAAATTTTAATGACATCCTTTCTAACTTTCAGACCATGCATTCAGGTAAGCAGCCTACCCGTGATGAGCTCATTGCCTTGGTCGACCTGTTCAACTATACTACCCTGCCGAACCCAACCCTTGCTGGAAAAGGCGTTGCCAGTGTGGCCATTTCCGTAGAGTCCGATGAAAGAGCGCGCAACCTTGAGGTCCTTTACAATGAAAAAGGGCAGCTTGCTATCAAAGACGGCCCTGTTGCTCCAATGGATATTTCCTGCTCTCAAGTTCTTTCTAAAGATAAAATTACGCAAATGAAGGACCTTTACAATCAATTAGCAGGCGGATCTAACTATAATAACTTAGCGCTCGTCCTTGAATTTGCCAAATCTGTCGCTATGGCCAGAACAGATAATCCAAACTTATCTTTATCGGAAGCATTTACAACCTTCGATCCAAACCTCGTCTCGCTGCATGAAAAATACCAGTCAGGCACGTGCGGCGTCCTAGCCAAACGATTTTGCCATGACCTCAAAACCAACCTAAATATCGATGGGCAATCTGTCGGCTCTCAAATCCAAAGCAATTGGATGAGCTTGCCTATTCCTGGAACAGAAGAGCGATCGATCAAATGGACCGGTTTATCAGAAGAGGTGCGTGGAGCAGACCATACAGATGCCGTCGTCACCTATCGCGATGAGAATGGCAATCATCAAGTGATCAAATTTGCCTGCTCGATGGGAGATGACATATCAACAGATATCGAAGAGTTCCGTTCAACCTCTCATGAATCAGGCGTAGAACGGTACTTTAACACAAGACGGTATGCAGCCCTCGACCATCTGCCCGATCAAACTATCGAAGAAGGTACCATCGCAAAAACCTTCTTAAAAGGACGGTTCAAAGCCGTCATGTCCAAGCAAAACCGTATCCTTGGAATCGACTTTCTCCGAGGAAATTTTTATTTGAATCCAAGCTGGGCGAAATCTGACGAAAACATCCCCTTAAACAAAGACAAAATGGCTTCGATCAACCTAGCCGACTTAAGCACGCCCGATGCGATAGGCACCTATTTTGTACGGGGAGAAAAAATAGAGATGACCCACCGGCAGGCTTTACATATAATGATTGAAGCAGCACGGTCGACCTTTACTATCCCTGCAGACTTTGAAGAGAACATCATTTCCCTGGCTCATATCGCCCCGGAATTTTCAGAACAGCTTTACTTGCAACCCCTGCCCCTGATCAAACAACATTACGAAGAGCTGCAGCTGATTGCGAAAAAAATGAAGGTTTTAAGCAGCAACGACAAGCAAATAGAAACCTATAAAGCCGCTCAAGTTCAGCATGAAATTGTCTTAAAGCATCTGATCGACAATAAGCCGGAAGAATTGACCGAAGCTATTGCTAAGCTATTGCAATTATTAGACTCTAATATCCAATCGAATGAACGGTAATAGACTGGAACTTTTACGGAAATGGGTTCTTAAGAGACTCCCAACATCAACTTTAGCTCTTTAACGATCTGCTCATTTTCAACATCGGTATATTCTCGATTATGAAACTTCGCATGGATAGGAACATCTGCATTAGCTTCAACGAGTTCTATTGAGCTATACTCCTTTTTGCTTGCAGAGCTATTCAACTGAGAGTGAAATGAGTCTTTATAAAGGACGATGCCATCTTTTTGATGAAAGATAACGCATACCCTTCCTTTAAGCTGATCAATCGCTTCAATCGAGTCCTTGGCCCATTTCCAAGAATCGATCTTTTGGTGAAACTTCCTAGCAAGGTAAAGCCCTGAGATTTTATTGCTTGCATACTTTTCAATTTTAGAGGCCAGTCTCGAATGCAGATCAGGAAAGGAACGGTCTAATACGAGATGAACAGTTGAATCTGGATATTCCTTTTGAACGCGCAAGGCGCCAAAGACTGCGAAATACCCGCCCATGGAATGTCCAGCAAAGACAACATGTTTCGGATCGACCCCTTGTTCTTTTACAAGATAGTTAAAAAGGAGCGTCAAATCTTCTTCTACGTTATGAGTCTCAGTCACTCCTGAGCTTTTCCCGGTTCCCCTGGGATTAAAAACGATCAGATGAGGGACTTGTCCAGAACCATCCTTTAGAGATTCCATCCAATGCAACGGTCTTGTTGACGAACTTTCATAGAAGCATCCGTTCCCCTGGAGAAAGACGATCGCATTTTTTTGCCCCCCTTGAAAATGGACCCCATTGATCAGGTCGCCATTTGGAGCAGGGAGGTTGATCTCTTTACCTTGATACATCGAAATAAGGGGGTCTCTTGCAGCTTCTAGACACTCTAAAAGGTCATTGCCTTCAGAAACCGTCCGATCATGGGCTGTAAATAACATTCTAGAGTATTTTTCTTGATCAGAAGAAGCTGAATGGATACTTGCAGACATAAAAGAAAATTTCCTGACTGAATTGAATTCTCATTCTCACTTAATTCCATTAATTTTAACTCACAACCATCATTGCAGTCAATTGGATTTAAATTAATTATTTATATTAATTTATCATTAATATTAGATTATACATCTAAAAAAGAAAGACTTACAAATATCGCGACGCTGAGAGTCTATTATCCTGAGCGTATTGTTTTTTCCCCTTTCTTTAAGATTAAATAAATTTTCATCCTTTATACCTCTGTTCAAAGAGATCTATTGACTCAGGATGGATACGATCGTTATGATGGCTCCCTTAAACTTTGAAGGAACACCTTATCAATGGACAGCAAGATCTCTTTTGAATCCTGCCTAGCGAAGCAAAAGCAGCTCAAGTTGCTTTTTGAATCCCTTTCGACATCTGAACAAAAGTATCAAAAGATCATCGAGCTTGGCCAGTCCCTCCCCTTCTTTTCCGATGCGTACAAGCTTCCTGAAAATCTCGTTAAAGGATGCCAAAGCCAAATGCATCTGCATGCCCAGCTTTCTTCAGAGGGCAAAATTATTTTTACAGCCCATAGCGATGCGTTGATCTCCCGCGGACTTGCAGCCTTGCTGCTCGCCATCTACAGCGATGAGTTCCCAGAAGTGGTCCTCACCTGCCCGCCATCCTGCCTGGACGCAATCGGAATACAGTCCAGCCTCTCCCCTAGCCGATCGAACGGTCTTGCTAGCCTCCATCTCAGGATGAAGCAAGAAGCATTAAAACTTTTACAATCTAAGATATAATACCAAAGAACCGAAAAATCGACTGAAACTTTTTATTGAGATAGGTTCAAGGCGACGAAGCAATTTTTTAGCGGCAGACTTTTCATCAAAAACTGTACAAATCAATTATTTGCTATCGAAATTTAATGCTGAACTTTTTTTTAATGACGGACATTTAGTTCAGAATATGGCATAATGTGGGGCAAAAAATTCCAAGAGGTTTTTTATGGCAACTGCTGCTTCTACAGTCCAAGGAACCCCGCACGTCGAATCTAATGCGGTTCCAACCGCTCCTCAACCGGAGTCGGCCAACTATCTTCAACGCTGCGTCCTGGATCTCAACCCAGATGTCGCTGCAACGCATGATTCAAACGCCTTTCTTTGGGACATCGCTTCAAAAGCAACCTTAGTTGTCTTTACTATCTTGGCTACAGGAACATTTGTCGCAGTAGGATTGCTAGCTCCCGTGTACCTGCCGGTTGTCGGCATCGGCTCGATCTTATTGATGAACCCAGCCTTCCAACTCCATCAGAAACTTTCCCTTTATTCCGCTCAAACTCAACGGCGCGCCGAGCAATTGAGAGATATCGCCCAAGAGCATAGCGCTCTTCCTGACGACGCCCGCATGACCGGAATGAAGCTAGCCTTAATGCGCATCCAGTGGAACAGGATTCCTGGAGTGCAGCAAGTTGAGGACTTGAACCAGTTCAAACCTTTGATCGCCCGCTATGAGTACTGGAGAAAGCAGCAAGAGAGCTACGAGGGTGAAATGAACACACATTCCCAAGAGGCCTCCCAGCTCCTTAACCCAAGCTCTACCCAAACTCCAGCAGCAACGACCGATGGACCTTCTTTGCAAGAACGAGTGAACGTCCTCCGCATGGAAGCTCTCCAAGCCCAAGAAAACGCCCTTATCTGCAAGGCCAACGCTGCATTTGTCCATGCGGTTATCCAACGTCCTGAATTTGCAGGAAGCTTTGGAGACCTTGCCGGGTTCAATGAAAGCACCCTTGAAGAGCGAGCCTTGGCGCAACGATTTGGAGATCCGGCTGCCGATCACTTCATCCAATTCAGGAACCGCGACATCCAGCCGATCACACTGACTGAGATCCGCGACAATACGGCCATGCCGACGCATATGCTAGCCCAGCGCTTTGTTCAAGCGATCGCAGCAGCTGCTGCTGCTTAAAAATATAGAACTAACAACCAAAGTTTTGGTCTAGTTTTAACTTTAAAAAGGGGATAGTTTTTATGGCAACAACAGCCGCTCTACCTGTAACTGGTCAAGCTACCGCTATGACGCCAATTGCAACAACAGCATCACAGCCGCAGCCAGCCACCTTTATGCAACGCTGTGTTCAAGAGCTAAATCCTGAGGTTTCCGCAGAACTTGAATGGGATGCTAAACTTTC
>JAFEGF010000063.1 GCA_018240225.1 Verrucomicrobiota bacterium | reverse complement strand
CCTCGTAAAGATCGTCCTTTAGGTTCATAACCTTCACGTAGAACACCTTTGGAATGTAAAAGTTCCACGGCATCAGCTGAATCCTTCACTTTAGTAGCACTACGTGCTAACATTTCTTCTTCAAATTCAGTTAGTACAATTTCTCTCACTCCGGTTTCTCTCCATTTAGACAAGGTTGTACATGCCATTGAAATGCTACGAGCAAGCGCCAATGCATCCAACAGAGCCTGATTTGCACCTTGTCCTTTAAATGGACTCATAGGGTGGGCTGCATCTCCAATCAAAGTAAATGGCCCCGCTTTTTCCAATAATTCAGGCTTGAGTAATTCTCGGTCGTATATGGGATAACCTGAAATTAGTGCCGGTAGGGTTGCTGATAAGATTTGAGGAATGGGCTTATGCCACTTTGCTCTACGACATGCTTCTTCTTTAAGAGCCTGAGCTCCTTGTGCACTTAAGGCCCTAGCTTCTTCTTCAGGCATGGGGAAGCTAAATTGCCACATTACCGAGTCTGCCGAGTAAGGCATCATGTAGATTCGCTCACAGCCATTGACGGTTTGAAACACGGTGGCTGAGTCGAGCAAAGAACTCTCAGTACCCTTCAGAGCTTCTAAAGAACAAATACCCAAAATTACTATATACCCCAGGTAACGCAAAGGAGTAATATCCTCACCAATCAATAAGCTGCGTACAACGCTACGAATGCCATCGGCGCCTATCACCAAATCTGCCTTAGCATTCTTCCTCTCTCCATTAACTTGAAAGCTTAGTTCAACACCTTTATCTTCACATTGTTTAAAACAAACTAAGCGGTATCCCCACTGCACGGCAGCATGGCCTCCCAATTGCTCTAGTAACGCTAAGCGCAATGCCTGTCGCGGGATATGCACATTTCTACGCCTTGGAGACTTTTTAATGTTTTCATGCGTCCTCACACCCCATTCAGCAATTTCTTTTCCTTCTGTAGTAAGCACCACATGTCGCGTGGAATTAATCCCGCCTTTTAAAGAGAAAAGACCCAATTCTCTAATTGCCTTACTTGCTTGTTGCAAGGTGATTCCGTACCCTTGAGCTCGTGCATCGACATTGCTGTCGCGCTCATAAAGAGTAAATGGAATGCCGCGATGCAAACAAGCTACAGCAAGCGCCACGCCTGCAATACCTGCGCCAATAATTGCTAGATGGGGATAGCTTAAATTTGCTATGGGGTAATTATCGGAAGGAATCAAGCCAGATCCACGGCAATTATCGCATAAATATTGAGTAATCTTAGGACGAGCCGAAGGGTTTCCTTTACCCTTAGTTTTTTCAAATTCATTAATTGCTAGTTGGTAGCGGATTCTCGCCTTCTTGCGAAGCCTCGAGTTTTTTTTGCCACGTCCACAACATTTCGGACAAATAGTCCAGTAAGCCTTTTTATTTTCCACTTTTGTCCAATCTTCTTTCAATTATGCTCTCGAATTCAATAGTTTACAGCCTAAGTATTTACCTATCGCCCAAAAAAGAGCCGTCCCACCACCTCTTACGCCAGCGAATGATCTTTGTCTCGGCCCGAATGCCAGCGCTAGCATAGGGATCGCTATCAGCGAACAGCTTGGCTTCATGCCAATCATCTGTATCAAATAAAGAAATACCCCCAATAATTTTCCCATCTTCATCTAGAAGCGCGCCTGAAGCGAGGATCTTATCCCCATACTTTTTGAGAAAATCACGATGAGCCTGTCTATTGGCCTCTCGGGTTGTTTCCTGATTTGGAAAATCCGTTGCGAATATGAGATAAGGCATTCCACACCCTCCGTTAGAGTTGCTTTCTGAAAAATAGATAAACTATTCGTTTTATTTCTAATAAAACGTTCTGAAGGCCTCCCACCGCTTTCAACTTTTTTAAAGCGAACCTTTTGTTTTTCCTGCTCTTGATGCTATATCTTGTTCTTTCCAAACATTTAGGTCATCAATGCTAGACAAGCATCCCCTGCAAGACCCGATTATCATCGACTGCCTTTATGCTAACTATGGCATTGAAGCCGCTGCTCTTATATTTCTCCCTATAGGCGCAGATGTGAACGCATCGGTCTATAAAGTCCAAGCGCATGATCAAACACCCTATTTCATAAAACTGAAGCAAGGGCACCACCATGATATCAGCATTGAAATCATTGAGCTCTTACAGCGCTCTGGAGTACAACAGATCATTCCTCCTATCAAGACAATTCATGGCAAGCCAACTCATCCTATTAATAATTATACGCTTATTGTGTACCCATTTGTTGAAGGATGTGATGGATTCAATCGCAATCTAACGGACGATCAATGGACTACGCTTGGCAAAGCGTTGAGGCAGGTCCATGAAGTTGAAGTGCCCCCATCTATTCAACACAGAATCAGAAAAGAGGCCTACTCTCCTAAATGGCGCGAGATCGTTCGTTCTCTCTATCCTCGGATTGATGCCGAAGCTGGCACCGATGAAATCGGCTTAAAATTACAGACGTTTATGAGGAAGAATATGCCGGCCATTCGCCGGCTAGTAGATCGTGCCGAAGAGCTAGGACAAAAACTCCAAAGCCAATCGCACAAATTCGTACTGTGCCACTCCGATATTCATGCTGGAAATGTGCTGATCAATGGAAATGATGAGTTCTACATCGTAGACTGGGACGAGCCGATCCTGGCTCCAAAAGAACGCGACCTCATGTTTATTGGCGGCGGCGTAGGAAATGTGTGGAATAAGCGTGAGGAGGAGATTTTTTTTTATCAGGGTTACGGAAAAACGGAAGTGGATTCGACAATCCTTGCCTATTACCGGCATGGACGGATCGTCGAAGACATTGCCGTCTACGGTCAGGAGTTGCTTTTAACAACTGCCGGGAGCCAGAATAGATCGGAAATGTACAAACACTTCATAGACATGTTCGAACCCCGAGGAGTGGTAGACATAGCATTCAAAACTGACGAAGATTTATGACCCTATCCTAATGAAATTTGTAACCGCATAAACATCAACCTCAAGTAAGCAATAGCCCTTCACACTTGTGTTTCTATCGATAGGGGGCCTTCGTTATGCCTAGCTTCCTGGTTATTTCTGCAACTTTTGCCCCTCTTTTAGACTTCTTTAAGGCAAAAGCTATCCGCTCGTCTGTAAATTTGCTTTTCTTCATCAAAAAATCTCCTTTTTTTAATTTGTTTAAGAATGAGATTTTTCGCATTATTTTTGGACTAGAATCTGGGAAGCCAGTCACAGAAAACCAAGAACAGATTCCTAATAGATGAAGCCTAGAAAATTACCCACTAGACTGTAAATTCAAGCTCCCAAGGAAACCTTCTTAATTCCTCTTATTAAAAAAATATCTCCTAATTATCATAAATACATATAAATGAGAAAATAACAAGAAAAACAATATTATTATTTTTTAACAACATTAAATTATGATCGACAAAGAATCCCCAAAAAACTTAGAAGAATCTTATCGAAAGAAAGTTCAAGAAAACACATTTCATTATCTTGAAAACTATCTACACCCGGATAGAAAGTGGGATAAAGAAATTACGCCAAAACAGCGAATTAATCAGATAAGATATGCTAATGTAAACTGGGAAGTCGTGTCCGATCATATCAAAGGTATGGACTATCAGAATTTCTTAAAAACACCTTACTGGAAAGCGATTGCCGCCCATATTAAATATAGGGCTGGCTACAGGTGTCAGCTTTGTAACAGTGCTAAAAATTTGGTCACACATCACAGAGATTATGGCATACATGGCTTTGAACACGCTCATATGCTGGAATTAATAGTACTTTGCAATGATTGCCATAGTAAATTCCATAATCGACTCCCCAAATGGAAACTCAAGATGGATGATTTCCATAGCAAGCCTCATAATTATTTCTTCAAATGGAAACTCCAGATGATTGTAATATTAACGGTAATATTAGTATTTTTTGTTCATTTCTTAATAGAGCGCAAGAATGTTGTTTGGTGTCCCTTTTTTTAATTCCTAACCGATCTCCAGACCCGATTTGAACGCCGCTTTCACTCCTATTTTAATCGCAGTTGACAAAGCTGAATTCGGGCAGGCAGAAAAATATCGGAATAGGAATTAAGTTAGAAAACAAACGCTTAATTTTTGCTATAATTCAAGTCTTTGTTAACAGAGGAAGCAATGGCTGACTGGACAACGGGGATCTGTAAAGCAAATGGGATTGACGTCCACTACCTCCGAACCGGAGGCGACAAACCTCCTGTTGTCCTGCTGCATGGACTTACGGCTAATGGAGCGTGCTGGACTCCTTTAGCGCGGGAGCTAGAGAAGGATTACGACGTTATCATGCCGGATGCTCGAGGCCATGGGAAATCCGGCGCTCCGGAGCATGGTTATCGCTATGACGACCTCGCCGGCGATGTCGCGGGCCTTATCGATGCGCTTGGACTCGCCAATCCCGTGCTGCTTGGCCATTCGATGGGAGGCATGATAGCGGCTGTGGTCGCCAGTCGAAACCCGAAAAAGCTGCGCGGGCTTGTCTTGGCCGATCCAACCTTCTTGACGCCGCAACGCCAGCGAGAAGTTTACGAGAGCGATGTCTTAGATCAACACCGCCGAATTCTCAACCAGCCAAGAGATGCCCTTTTTGCTGAGATGCGAATTCGGCACAGCCGCCGCTCGCGCGAGATCATCGAATTAATAGCGGAGGCAAGATTTCAAACGAGCATTCGCGCTTTCGAAATTTTGACGCCGCCGAACCCTGACTATGCGCAGTTGATCAACGCTCTGAATGTTCCGAGCCTGCTAGTCATTGGCGACGATGGCGCTGTAGTCTCTCCTAAGATCGCCGAAGAACTAGCTGGGCTGAATCAACATTTGAAGGTTGTACAGATCCCGGAAGCAGGTCACGGGCTTCCGTATGACCAGCCCGAGCATTTTTCGGCCGTCGTCCAAACCTTTTTGCATTTTGAAAACAAACAATTTTAAAAAATGCGAAACATCGAGCCATCCTCGAGAATTCTCCATCTTGTTCATGATTAACACCTTATATTTAATATAACACTTCACGAATTAGATTCTAAACTATTTAATTGAATGCAATCGTCATTATAATTACAATTTTATTTAAATTGTTTAAACAATATAACATTTACACAACAATTCTTAATACAATCTTAAAACAAGAAATGCATATATATGGAGCTTTTATGTTCTTTCAAAAATTATCCAGCGAATCTTCTCAACCATCAGTTTATCAGCATATGTCGGGTACTGAACAAACTCATACACCTAAAGCAGCTTTTATGACGGCGCCAAAAAAAGATGGTGATGACGTCCCAACTCTTCTAGAAACTCGCATAGATATTCAAAGGGGGAAAATGGAAGAGTTGACCGTGAATTCTTCAAAAAAGGAACCGGGATCCCCATATACAATTGTTTATGCTAAGGAAGTTGTCCTTGCAATAACAGATCCTCTGCCAGCTGGACAACGAAAAGTATTCCAATCAAAGCAAAGAGCGAAAGACCTAGAGTCTTCGAGCGATGTACAACAAATCCTGTTGAAGAAGGACCCGACGTTTGAATTTGACAGACCTATTTGCTCTAAGGAACATGGAGACATCCCCGATGCACATGACTCTTTATTCAACTTCATACCAGGATCTTGTTTTGAAGTAGGAGCAGCTCTCAGCATATTAGATCAACCAGGAAGAGCAGGAGAAGTCATGGACGGTTATGCCCTGCAATTAGCAGATTTTATTGAGCAAGTTTATACTAATCCTGATATCGGCAGACTAACAGTTTTGTATAGAGGAGAGGAAATAACTCTAAGAGATTTGCTCGATGCAAGGGTCCTTCAGGAATTATCCCCGACATCAGATCAAATTGGTCGTTGTCTTGATCCATCTAAGAAAGATGGGTGGTTCAAAGAGGAAGGAAAAGATTGGCTTTTAGATCGCCTAAGGGTTTCTATCCAGAGTGATAGATATGAATATACGAATATGCTGACTAAAATTCGTGCAATCAGTGCTTTTGGCACTATCATGAGAGAGCTAGTGCCTGCCAACGCAGCTACACTTGCACCATTAGTTGGCCAAAGTGAAGATATTCTTCAAGAAAGGTGTAAGCGCATGCTTGTACAAATTCGACACAAAGAGTTTGACAATCCTGTGACGCGTGCAAGATCAGAAAGAAGGCCAAGCCAAGGGCAAGTCATTGAAAATCTTACAAGGCCAGGCATTCTTACTGAATATGCTGTACAACGCATACCATCGTCATTCAAAGAGGCTGGGCTGCCTGAACTACTTGAAGGCAAGGAGTATCATCATGGAACGGGTATCAATCGATGGCAGCTTAAAGGAACCTATCCAAGGGAGAGCTGGGCCCATGAAATGCCAGCAGCAGGCGCTCACTCAGGCGGTACGGTCGATACTTTATTTGGCCTTGATTGCTTGAGCAAGAATTCAATTTTTGGGAATGCTGAAATTGTCAATCCTGTAGGGCTATTGATATCTTCTTTCATGAATTTTGGAGGATATCATTCCTTTGTAGAATCGTTTCCTATTGCTCAAGCAGTGGCCGAAGATCGGGAATTTGTGGTGCACGTTGGCGCTGATACGAAACGAACCCTTTATAGAGATTTTATGGCTATAACAACAATCTATGCTGGCGAGGCAGCTGGAAAACAAGCTATGAAATATTATGATGCATATAGAGAATCATTGCCTTCTCATAGGAAAAAACCTTTGCAGAGCCTTCCCAAACTATAAAACCCAATCGTTCGAGAGCTTAAGACAAAAGCACGCTCTTAAGGAACATTGCTTGTTCTTTCAATACCTATTGTCCAGTTCGTGGCTAAGGTAAGCTTTCAAACATTGCCCCGTTAATGAATCTTCATTGGCAGCAACTTCTCGAGGCGTCCCTACTGCAACAATTTCACCGCCTGCGCTCCCGCCGCCAGGACCAAAATCAATAATTGTATCGGCTTCGCAGATCGCATCTAAATGGTGCTCAATGACGACCACTGTATTTCCTTTGGACACAAGCTTTCTCAAGATATGGAGCAGCTTTTCCACCTCATGCGCATGCAAGCCGGTTGTCGGCTCGTCCAATAAGTATAACGTGGACTCCGTTCCTGATTTGGACAGCTCGGCCGCCAATTTGATCCGCTGAGCCTCCCCTCCTGACAATGTTGAAGTGGACTGCCCTAATGTTAAGTATTCCAACCCCACCTGCTTCATGAGGTCCAAGAGGGAAAAAATGTTCTGATGCCCGTTAAAAATGGCCGCAGCATCGCTGACGGTCATCTCTAAAATGGCGGCGATATGATGCCCCTGAAATTTCACCGATAAGATTTCTTCATTGAACCGCAGCCCATCGCATACAGGGCACTGCATCTCGACGTCAGGCATAAAGGCCATGTCGATGGCAACAGTTCCTGCTCCCTTGCAATTTTCACAGCGCTCATCGGATGCATTGAAAGAAAACTTGTCTGCGCCGAAGCCTCGAGCTCTTGCTTCCGGCAAGGAAGCAAACAAGTCGCGGACCAGATCGAAGAGCTTTGTATAGGTCGCAACATTGGAACGGGAGGATTGTGTGCTTCTAATGGTGGCTTGGTCGACCGTTACCACCCGATTAAAATGGTTTAATCCCTGGATGGAAACATGCTTTCCGGGCATCTCGCTGGCATTATAAAAATGCTTTCTTGCCGCCTTGTCGATGATGCTGAAGAGAAATGTGGACTTTCCCGAACCCGACACGCCGGTTAAGACAACCAACTGGTTGACCGGGATGCTTACATCAATCCCTTTCAAGTTGTGTTCGCTGGCTCCCCGAACAATAAGAACCTTACCTTCTTGCAAGTGTGGACGATCTAGCAAGGCAGGAGCTTTCCTGCCTAAATATTTGCCCGTGATGGATGCAGCGCAAGCCTCCACTTGGTTAGGTGTGCCCGCAACGACAATTTCCCCGCCTTTGCGCCCTCCGCCAGGCCCGATGTCGATGATGTGGTCCACCATCTTGATCACATCAGGATCGTGCTCAATGATTAAAACCGTATTGCCTGCCTTCTGAATGTTCCTCAGTGTTTTGATTAATTTTGCCGTATCATGAGGGTGCAGGCCTGTTGTCGGCTCATCCAACACATACAAGACTCCTGTGAGCCCGCTGCCTAGTACGCAGGCTAGTTTGAGTCTTTGCGACTCCCCTGCCGACAGAGTTGGAAGCGAGCGGTCCAATGTGAGATAGTCTAAGCCCACTTCAATGACATTGGAGATGCGCTCTTTCAATGCGCTTGAAAGAGCTGCAAGGACCTGCAATTCCTCTTCCGATACATGATGGTCCAATGCCTCGACCCATGCAAAGAGCGCGCGCAGATTAAGTCCTGCTACCTCATGGATCGTTTTCCCTTGGACCGTTGCCTCTCTTCCGATTTTTCCTAAACGCGCATTAGAACAAGCAAGGCAAGGTTCATGCGAGATACAATTTTTGATCGCATGGGGAAGCTTATGAGGATTGCTCTTGTAGCGGTTGAGCAGATAAGGGACTAGCCCTTCAAACTTTCCGTCGCCGACTTTTTTTGGCTCTTTGATGTTCTGATGCGCTTTAACAAACTCTGGGAAGCTCACGCCATAGAGCAAAAAGTTTCTCTGTTCCTGTGTGTAATTGCGTATGGGCAAACTAGGATCGAAAGAAAATTGATAATGCTTGGACGCAGCAACGATGACCTGCTCATAATGCTTAGCAACCGCCTCATCCCAAAAACTCACGCCGCCATTTCTTATCGTCTTATCTTCATTGAGCAGCTTTGGGATATCGACCTCGATCAGCTCGCCTGCTCCTTTGCATGACTCGCATGCCCCAGCCGCTGCATTGGAAGAAAAGTGGGCCATTTTCAGCTTCTCCAGCTGGCAGCTGCAATGGGGACAATCAAAGTAGCTTTTTGTCCTCTTTTTCGTAGAAGAACTTTCTTCGACTTCGATCGTGGTCAGTTTATCTTTGCCATGCATTGGTTGTTTGACGAATTTCCCGCACCCTGAACAAGGCTGGCGTCCCATTGAGGCAAACAAATTTCTAAGGATGGTAAGGATGCCTGTCTTTGTGCCGACAGTCGAACGGGGATTGAAGTCGGTCGCACGCTGAGAAACTCCAATTGAAGGAGATAGCCCCATGATGTGATCGACTTTTGCCTTTGCCAAATGGTCGGTGGTCATCCCCAGCGATTCCAAAAATTGCCTGAGGCATTCTTTCTGCAGGACCTCGACGGCAATCGAAGATTTGCCAGATCCGGAAGGGCCGGTTAATGCAACGAGTTTGCCCTTAGGAATTTCAAAGCAGATATTTTTTAAATGATGCTCCCTTGCGCCATGAACAATGATTTTGGCCGGATCAGGGGCGGCTGATAGACCGCAGGAAAAAGAGCATGCAAAACCTTTAGACATGATCCCCTCTTAACCATTGGATTTCCAATTCCAGGTGGGCGATCCCGTACCTCAACGCTTTAAGGCGGATCGCCTGCTGAGGAGATTCGGCCAAGCTCAGCAATCTCTCTTCGATCTTCTTGTACTCCTCGTACATCTTCTCTGCTTTTTCCAGCCTTTCCCGAAACAGGCGGAGCATCCCCTTCTGGTCTGAGGTGAAAAAAAGTTTGAGGAGAAACTCGTTGCGCTGAGTTTCCGATCCTGTCGGAGATCTGAACCAAGCCATAAATTCTTCCCGTCCTGCCTCTGTGATCGAAAAGACCTCTTTCTTTTTCTTTCCGACATAGACAACTTTGGAAAGGACTTTTCCCTCTTTTGCCAACACCTTCAACATGGGATAGATCGTCGAGTCTGACTCCCTCCAGAAATAGACGGTCGATCTGCCCATAAGGGACTTGATCTCGTAACCTGAACAGGGGCCCTCGAGGAGCATCCCTAGAATCGCGTACCGTGTTTTATTGACTAATCGCATAAAATACCTAGTTTCTAGGTATATTGCCAGAGCTGACGATTTCCAAACAGATAAATCAATTTTTGAATGCTTAATCAAATACGAAAACTCGAGGCAATTAAATAATTATATCGCAAAAACAATAAATTGTTGATATTGCATCAAGAACTATTAATGTAATATAATTCGACAAAAACAAATTTGGAGAATTATGTCTTTTATTTTTTCTAGAAAATCAATTGTTGCCATCCTGTTTGGACTGGTTGCTTGCACATGCGTTGCGTGGCACTTTAAACCAAAACCGATCACACGCGCTGCCATCGATGTCGGTTCCGGCAGCATCAAACTGACGGTTGCCAAAGTCGATGCTCAAAGCGGTAAAATCCACGAAATCCTCTACTCGGAAGAACATCCTGTCCCTTTTAAACGGGATATCCAAGTCGGAGGAGGATCGATCTTGAGCGATAAAATCCAAACTGTGGCGTTCGAGACGCTGAGCAATTTGCAGAAAGAGCTTGCAGTCCATCGCCCAACGGAATGGAAGGGCATTGCAACAGCAGCTTCCAGGCAAGCAAAAAACGCTCCCGAAATGTTCAAGAAGATCAATGAGGAACTCGGGATCGATGTCTCTATCATCTCTCAAAACGAAGAAGGGCGCCTCGGATTTGCAACAGCTGCAGCAGTCAGTAAAATCCCTCATGAAAACTTGATTGCTGTTGATTCCGGTTCGGGAAGTTTTCAAATTACGACGCTTGTCGACGGCAACCTTGAAGTGATCGAAGGGCAGCTCGGCTATATCCCCAGTTTAGAAATGCTCATGGATATCCGGAAACAGAAGCTTGACCTGCAAACCCCTCCTGCAGTCGTTACCTTAAAAGAAGCGGAACTTCTCGTCGAAAGGATGCGCGTCAAGATGCCCCATCTCCCCGATGCTTTCTTGCAAAAGAGCAAAGATCCGGCCAATACGATCGTTGGCATTGGCAATGAAAACTTTATCTTTGCCATGGGCGCAACAGGCGTTGGAAAAAAAACATTTAATAAAGAAGAATTGTGGGAAGCCATTTCCCTTCATGCTGGCAAGCCTGCGGAAGAACTTCCCCAGTTTGCAAAACCGGATACGGCTGTTTTAGGAATGGTCCTTCTTTACAGCATCATGGACTGCATGGGGCTCGACCAAATCACTTCCCACCATGCTAACGGTAGCTGCGAGGGACTCCTGGTCGATCAAGCGTACTGGTCTTCACCTTCTGCATCGGTGAGCTAATCATTCTAGCAATTGGAGTTGGACAATCGTCCAACTCCAAAAAAATATGGACGTAAACCCTTTGGTCATTCCATGCTCTTTGAAAATCATTTGATTCTTGAGGTCTCTTGAACACACCCGACTTATTTTTGCCATTGGTTGCAGATGGCGAGGACAAAAGTTCCATATTGAAAAACCGGATACGGAAAAACTACCGCCACATCAGAAAGTGGGCCAATCGGACGAAGACGAACTGTTTCCGGATCTACGACAAGGACATCAAGGAATATCCTCTGGCCATCGATTATTATGACGGGCGGTTCTGCGTCCATTATTTCACCAGCACCCGCGATAGCGATGAACCTCGCCAAGACCTCTATGAAGAGACAATGGACGCCCTTAGCTCGCTTTTCCATGCATCGGAAGAGTCGATATACTGGCGGACCAGGGTAAAGAGGGAAAAGACGGAACAGTATGAAAAAGCGGGCGATAGAAGACAGTTCTTTTCCGTTTTTGAGCATGGACTGCGATTCTGGGTCAATATGACCGATTACCTCGATACAGGGCTCTTTCTGGACCATCGGGAAACGCGCCGGATCATTGCCTCGATGGCTTCCGGCAAACGGCTGCTGAACCTTTTTGCCTATACCTGTTCCTTCAGCGTCCACGCCGCTGCTGCAGGCGCTCTATCAACAAAGAGCGTGGACCTCTCGAACACCTATACCGATTGGGGCAGGGACAACTTTGAGCTGAATGCGCTGCCTTTAGGAACCAATCAGATCGTCCGAGATGACTGCCTCCAGTTCCTTGAACAAGAGCGCGGCGTCTATGATCTGATCGTGATCGATCCTCCGACGATCTCCCGTTCCAAAAAAATGGAACAGATGTTTGATATCCAAAGGGACTATCCTTTTTTAATTACCAAGGCGCTGTCCCTTTTATCGCCTGATGGGACGATCATTTTTAGCACGAATTCGCGCGATTTCGATTTTGACGCAAGCCTTTTTAACGGGTGCTCGATCGTGGACATCTCCAAAAAAACGATCCCCATCGACTTTCATAACCAAAAGATCCACCGCTGCTGGAAAATCTCTTTAGTCCGCCCGTTTTAGGGCCTGAATAACAAGCAGCTCTCAGAAAAAAGACAGGTTGATCTCCCCTACCTCATTTTGTATATACTGGTGACGATTCAATCGCATAAGCGATTTTGGCTTTTGCGCCCTAATTGTAAAGTCTCAGAAGCAGGACTTATGCGCAGCTGCATACGTCCAATGCATGAGGCTTTAAAGGGGTTTGGAACAAACCCTGTCATTAGGGATGCAAAAGTCAAAAGCGTCTCTGCGATTGAAGTGGAAGCAGTATATA
>JAFEGF010000062.1 GCA_018240225.1 Verrucomicrobiota bacterium | reverse complement strand
AAGAGCGACTGTCCAAGCACCGCATTCAAGCGATCAGATAGGCTCCCATCATATACGCTTGTGCAAACAAGGATACGCTGGGGCGGCGTGCCGTCTTCTCGGTCAAGATAAGCCGCTTTCCATCGCCATGGCAGGCAATATTCCCTGAATAACCCTGTCAATGAAGACCAAAACGTATTGAAAATATGAAGATACAATTTAGGTTGAGTCGTGACCAACTCATCCGAATTACCAAAAAAAGAGAATGTTATGCGACGGCGTGTCTCACGATTCCCCACCAAAACGTCGTCATAGCCGCAAAAGACACCTGGTTCTTGGGCATGCGTTCTGAATTGGGTCGTCGCCTCATCTCCATAGATTTTCATTTGGTCCCCTCATTTTAACGCAGCAATTATAACACATCTTTTCCAACCCAGCAATGAAGAAACCGACTCGCCATCTATATATTTTTTTCTTCACACCAAAAACCCATCCTATTGACTGTGTTCAGCTTAAAAAACAGAATTCATCCACATCGCGATTAAAAAATTGGTTTTGGCTTCGTCAACCGGTTTGCGGCCAAGATCGCGCACTGTTCTTTGCCAAATTCCACTTTTGAATCTCTCTCAAGGTGAAAGTTGTTGCCAAACAACAAAGGCAGGAAAACCCCATCATTTCCGAATTCTTCGGCAAGAAGGCTTTTCCTTATCCGGCGGCGCTTCCTTAATATCAACAAGACAGAACCGACCTGATTTCGACAAGTCTTGCAGTCTTCGCACCTGCCATCTCTTCCGACAAATGTCGGTTTTGAGCATGATGGGTTGACATCAACATTATGCTCAAAACTGACATTTGTTAATTTCGAGCATAATAGAATTATAAGCATCTGATTATAAGGTCTATAAGAAACACAGCCAATTTTTAGTCCAGAACTTTCTTGCCCATATCCTTAGAAGAAACCAATATAGTACCATGATTGAAAGCATGGAACTCCATCACGATACAACTCAACAAGACGGCGGACTTTTTGACTTCATTGAAGTTTGGCCTGGCCAGCGCGCTGCAATCGATGCTCTTAGACAACTAGGAGACTGTAATGTCCTATTTTGATGAACTATTTGCCTCTACAATAGGATCTGAGCCGGTAGTCCATAACCAGAAAAAACTGATAAGGCTCGATTACATTTCCTTCGAAGATGAAGATCAGTTCTCCATAAAAATAGAATCGACAAACAGCGATTGGAAGCAAGGAATCGTCTTAGATTTATTCGGATATTTTGAAATCTCTGGGGCTCAATTTCCGAACAAAATCGTCTTATGGGAAGAACCTTCAAAAAAAGAGATCCTAGTCAGACTTTTTCAAGATAGGTCTTCAAAAAAGCCTCCAAAATCGCTTCCTCAAAGAGGACTCTTAGGAGTTAGAAACGTTTGGGATAATGGAGTCTGCAAGCTCAACTATTGGACCGGAGGAGCAGCAATGATTGCCGAGCCCATAGAAAACGGCATGCGCTACCACTGCAATGACGGAGCGCCTGACGAAGATTTCGATGATATCATCTTCACCATACGGAAATTGACTCAATCTAAACACAATTAACGAGTCATTTGGTATAACCTTCACATCCAATACAAAAGCATCACCCAAAATTATGCCCTCCTTCGACAAGCTATTCATCCAATCAAAAAGCCAGCCTATCCTCTACGCCAGAAAACCCCTCCAGCTTGCAGATAAGTTCCCCGTGTCAAACGAGGATGTTCTTACGATCACCTTTGAGAAAACCAATAGTGATTGCCGTCAAGGGGTCTCCATTGACATCACCGGACATTGCGAAATCGATAGCAAGGTCTTCAAACAAGGCAAAGGGGTAATGATCGTGCTTTGGGCCGATACAGCAGATAATCCCACCAAAATCAAGGTCTTCACCAAATCCGATTGCGTTTGGATAAAAAACATATGGGAAAGCAGCGGCAACCAGGACAGAAAATTTGTCGATTCCGGGCACAATGGAGCTGCCATGATCGTTGAAGAGATCAAGAATGGCAGACGCTATCAATGTAACGATGGGACTCCCGACGAAGATTTCGATGATATCGTTTTCACCGTCCAAAAAACTGTCCAAGTATAACCTATTCTTTTCCAAATGAATTCTGGCAAGTTGAACTCCATCCGCTCAAGCTGTTCGTCTTTGCCAATAAAACCGCCTTCGGCAGCATCGACATCAAGAAAGCCTGGCAACCGGATCTTCGGATCGCTGTCAGCACTAAAAGCGCCAGATCAATATAGAAAAGCAAATTATATACTTAAAATTACCTCTCCTTGTTCTTGAAAATTGGAAACTTTCAATCTAGCAAACAAAAAATAAACATCTCGATTTAATAAAAAAGTATACATTATACACATTTATTAAATTCACATTATTCAACAAAAAACCGTATCATTATCACCGACACTTTTTATAATAAAGACATCATTGAATTTAATGACCTAAAGAAGAACGCAGTTACGCAACGTTAAGATTAAAAAATTTGTGCAGATTGTCAACAGGCACGTGAACAATTTATCTCTCTCAGCTAAAGTTAATCGAGATCCAAACTTATAATGAAAAAGTTACAGAAAGAATGGTGAAGCGATGAACGAATGCTATCCTGTCATAGATCTGTTTGCGGGTCCAGGAGGACTTGGAGAAGGATTTTCTGCATTTAAAAACCTGCAAGAAAGAAATCCCTTCAGAATTGTCCTTTCAATAGAAAAGGACCCTTATGCTCATGCAACTCTCGTACTTAGAAGTTTTTTCAGAAAGTTTGAATTTGATAAAATTCCGATAGAATATTGGCTCTATCTAAATCGTAAAATTACAAAAGAAGAACTCTTCAAATGCTTTCCGATACAAGCTGAACAAGCTGGACATGAAGCACAATGCTTAGAACTCGGGAAAACACCTAAAGACCAAGTCAGATCCTTAATTTCGAGTCGCCTTAATAACTCAAAGAAATGGTTATTAGTTGGCGGCCCTCCTTGTCAAGCCTATTCTATCATGGGCAGATCAAGAATGAAAAGCACAAATCCCAATTTCGAAAAAGATGAACGACACTTTCTTTATCAAGAATATTTAAAGATATTAGCAGATCATAAACCTCCAGTTTTTATAATGGAAAACGTTAAAGGCATATTATCTGCAACTCATTCTGGATGTAGAATTATTGAGAATATTCTTAAAGACCTAAGAAACCCAGAACTAGCAGCCAATAATAATGGAGGAGGTTTTAAATACCGACTTTTCTCTTTAGTTAAAAGAAAACACCCAAATGACTATGAGCCAAAAGACTTCATTGTTGAAGCTGAAAAATTTGGTGTTCCGCAGATCAGACACAGAGTTTTAATTCTTGGGATCAGAGATGACATTGATTTCACGCCTGATACCCTCTCTCCAAAAAAAGCTCCAAATGTAGCTCAGGTAATTGGTGATTTACCAAAAATCCGTAGTGGCATCTCCAAAGAACAGGATTCTTTGATCCTTTGGAAAGAGGCCTTGAAGTCGATTAGAAAAGAACCTTGGTATATCGAAGGTAAACTCTCTGGACTAGAGAAAACGATAAATAAGATCGAGGAGAGTCTCAACCTGATTGAAATTACTGAAAACTTTTCGTCCGGGAGAGAATTTCTTAAGCATCTAAAAAATCCCAAAATATACGATTCATGGTTCCGAACCAATTGTCCACCAAATATCACACACCATACAGCAAGAAGTCACATGCGAAGTGATCTCCATAGATATCTCTTCTCATCTGCATTTGCTGCTGTTAACAATCGTTCTCCACGTCTAAATGATTTTCCCGAATCCCTATTACCAGCTCACAAAAACATCCAGAAGGGTATTAGCGCAGGTCATTTTAATGATCGTTTCACAGTTCAGCTTAATAAGAAGCCCTCTACCACTATTACTTCCCATATTTCAAAAGATGGTCACTATTTCATTCATTATGACCCACTTCAATGTCGAAGTCTTACAGTAAGAGAAGCGGCACGCCTCCAAACATTTCCCGACACATATTGGTTTGAAGGCTTCCGCACCCATCAATATCTTCAAGTTGGAAATGCAGTTCCACCTCTTCTTGCCTGTCAAATAGCAAAAATTGTCAACAACCTCTTAGAAAACATAACCCTTTGATAATGGATAATTTAACAATAGAAAAGCGCAGCTGGAATATGTCGCGGATTCGTGGAAGGAACACAAAGCCAGAGATCAGGGTTCGTTCCTTGCTTCATCGGATGGGTTTTAGGTTTCGACTGAAAAATGATAAATTACCTGGTAAGCCCGACATCATTCTCTCTAAATATAAAACCACAATTTTCATCCATGGTTGTTTCTGGCACCGACACATGAACTGCAAAAACAATTATACCCCCAAATCAAGAACTGATTTTTGGATGAATAAATTTAATGCCAATATCAAACGTGACAAACAGATTTCAGAAAATATATCAAATATCGGTTGGAACCAATTAATTATATGGGAATGCGAAACAAACAACGAAGAGCAATTAACAAAAAAAATTAAGGACTTTCTGTTTGGAACCTGAATGCTTAACTTATTCTTATGATCTGGTTCAACCCGAACCTAGCGCACTTATAGAATCATTGCGTTCCTTTGGATATAGCCTAAGAACTGCTATCGCAGATCTAATCGATAACAGCATAACTGCTAAAGCTTCAAATATCTGGGTGCAATTCGATTGGGATGGCAACAATTCGCAAATCACCATCACCGATGATGGCATAGGAATGACAGAAGAAAAATTAATCTCTGCAATGCGTTTAGGTAGTCAAAATCCTTTAGAACCAAGATCTTCAAAAGATCTTGGTAGATTCGGACTGGGTTTAAAAACAGCTTCTTTTTCTCAATGCCGTCGATTGACTGTTATATCAAAGGCTCCTGGGAATCCAATAACTTCTCGTTACTGGGATCTAGATTATGTAAATGAGACGCGTGAATGGCGATTACTTAAACTCACAAACCTTGAATCTGTTCCTCTTCTTAAAAAACATATCGATGACCATGGCACCATGGTTATATGGCAAAAAATGGACAGAGTTACTAACCATACCCACCACGATGACGAAAAGGGATACCATCGTTTTCTTGAGTGTATCGAACAGGTAAAGAAGCACCTTGAGATGGTCTTTCACCGATATCTGGAACGACCTAATGGACTAAAAATATGGATTAATGAACGTCTCATTTCAGGTTGGGACCCATTCTTAAAATGCGAAGAAGCAACTCAACAACTTCCGGAAGAAAAGCTCATCTATGACGGCAAAGAACTTAATGTTGTGCCCTATGTTCTTCCTCATCAGTCTAAAATCTCTCAAGAATTACATAAGCGCACTTCCGGTCCAAACGGCTGGAATGCTCAGCAAGGCTTCTATGTGTATCGGAATGAAAGAATGTTGGTTAGTGGCGACTGGCTTGGTCTTGGCTATCAGAAGGAGGATCATTACAAACTAGCTCGTATACGCGTTGATCTTCCCAATTCAATGGATAACGAATGGCAAATCGATGTGAAAAAATCTCGTGCTAAACCGCCTGGGCAGCTGAAATCCGATTTGAAAAGAATAGCTACATTAACCCGTGAGCGCGCAGCGAATATTTACCGACATAGAGGCAAAGTAGTGGCGCGGCAGAATTCGCAGAGCTTTGTCTTTCTGTGGGAACAAAAGTTGCGACACAACAAATTTTTTTACTCCATAAATCGTGAACATCCATTAGTGAAACATGCATATAGTTTCAGCAATAGAGAAGAGCTGGCTGCGCTGCTAAGTATGCTCGAAGAAACTGTTCCTGTTTCGCATATTCTGATTAAAAATACCGAGGAACCAGAAAATTTTAGCCCTCCTTATGAGAACTCAACATTGGATGACCTTCAAAACATCCTGCGTAGCAACTTTACGGCTCTTTTAAAATCGGGTATTAATCACGAAGATGCAAAAAACCGTTTGCTTAGGATGGATCCGTTCGATCAATTCCCAGATTTCGTGGAGCAATTTTTAACTGAAGTTTTTCTGGAGGAAAATGAGTAGCTTATATGAAGAAGTAAAAAAGTATGTAATGTTATCTCTTCGAGACAAAGAATGCCCGCATGCAGATCAGATAAGACTCAACATCGACCTCATCGTAGATATGATGCGAAAGATGGGTCGTTCTGAAGATATTAACAAGGAGGCTCTATTTCGCGATATCCTTAGTTTAGTAAATACGTGGCAAGCACAACCTTCCGTACTCAGAGACCGCAAACACAAGAGCTGGTTACCTGAGAGAAAAGCTGAAATCGAGTGGGGCTTCTGGAAACGGTATCGTCAATATCTTGAAGAACATAAGAGCTGGCCTTCGAGCATCACTACTAAACTAGATAAAATCACAGATGAAATTCTCAACGATATCGGTAATCCTGCTCAGAGCGGACAGTGGGATCGCAGAGGCATGGTGGTCGGCGAGATACAATCTGGTAAAACAACTAATTACACCGGTCTGATCTGTAAGGCTGTAGATGCTGGATATAAGCTGATCATCGTTCTTGCAGGGATGACAAATGACCTTAGATCTCAGACTCAATCACGTCTAGATGAGGAATTTCTGGGATTCGAAAGCGAAGTCGACAAGGTACACAGCAATGGAAGTCGTATCGGTGTAGGAAAAATTCTCACCTCGGACAAGCTGATCGCCCATCCTCTTACTTACAGTTCCAAAGATGGTGACTTCCGTTCCAAAAAATGCAGTAATTTTCAACTAGGGGAAACTCCCTTTCTACTTGTAGTAAAAAAGAATGCATCGGTATTGAAACGCATACTTTCATGGGTTCAAAACCAAGGAAAATTAAACCCTGCTACTGGGAAAAAAATTAATGATGAGGTTCCTCTCCTCTTAATTGATGACGAAGCTGATAACGCTTCAATCAACACCAAATCACAAGATGAAGATCCGACTGTCATCAATCGAGCAATCCGCCAAATTTTGAAATCCTTTCAGCAGAGTTCCTACGTAGGCTACACAGCTACACCATTTGCTAATATTTTCATTCTACCCGATGAAGAAGTTCAATCAGATTTTGGCAATGATATATTTCCAAAGGGCTTTATTTACCACATAGCTCCTCCATCGAATTATATCGGTCCTGTACAGCTCTTCGGTCTTTCGGAAAATTTGGATGGCAGCGAGAACACCTCTGATGGACTGCCTCTTATACGCCACGTTAATGATGCAAATGGGATATTCCCTCCCTCACACCAAAAAGATTTATTAGTAGAAAATCTGCCAGATTCTCTAATTGAGGCTCTCCAGTCTTTTATCATCACCTGCGCCGCGCGACGCGTTCGAGGGCAAAAAGAAGTTCACAACTCAATGCTGATACACGTCACGCGATTTAATCAAGTACAGGAAAAGGTATCTGATCTGATTGATAGAGAACTTGTATCCATACGACGCATAATTGAATTCAATACCGGAGCACACGCAGACTATTTGTTTCGACAGCTGGAAGAAATATGGGAAAAAAATTATCTCCCCACCTCTCAAAGCGTATACAAGACATTTAATGATCCTCAACTTATCCCTGTAAAGTGGGAAGAAGTGCGCGCAGAATTATTGCCAGCTATCATGAAAATATTAGTTCGTCGAATTAACGGGAATGGAAAAGGAATTCTCGATTATGGCAATCATTCCAAAGGATTAAATGTCATAGCTGTTGGTGGAGACAAACTTTCTCGCGGACTTACTCTCGATGGGCTTTCCGTGAGCTATTACATCCGTCCCGCTAGAAACTACGATACCCTATTGCAGATGGGAAGGTGGTTCGGATACAAGCCTGGTTATTTAGATCTTTGTCGCCTTTATACTACTCCAGACCTTGTTGGCTGGTATGAACATATTGCAGTAGCAAACGAAGAACTGCGACGAGAATTTAATATCATGCAACTCAGTAAATTAACTCCTGAAGAGTATGGGCTTAAAGTTAGAACACATCCTAATGGCCTTAATATTACCGCCGCAAATAAAATCCGTCATGGGAAGAGAATGCAAGTGTCATTTTCAGGCCATCTAGCTCAGACTACAGTCTTTTATAAAGATGCCAAAAAAAATGAAGCAAATTTCAAGGCAACTGAAGAGTGGCTACAAGCATTGCCACCCCCTTCATCTGAAAGGAAACGGGTATTATGGAATAACATTTCTCCGACACAGCTCTATGAATTTCTGGAAAATTACACCACACATCCCATGTGTCGCCAAGCTGAAGGCGACCTACTCATAAAATATATCCAAAAAATGCAAGAATTTGGTGAACTGACATCTTGGACCGTTGCTTTAATTTCAAACAGTTCATCTACAGCAAAGACATTTTCGATTGCGGGACATAAGATTGGCATTATTTTACGCTCCGACAATGCACCAGATGATAATGCAGTTTACAAGCTAAAGAAAGCCAATATTCTTAGTCCTGATGATGAGCAACTTGATCTTTCAAAAGAACAGATAACAAAAGCTTTGGAAGATACCATTGTTGCATGGAAAAATGGAGAGACTCTTTCAAAAAAGCAACCGGAAAAACCAAGTGGTCCTTTTATTAGAAATGTGCGCGCTCCTACGAATGGGCTTCTACTAATCTATCCTCTTGATCCTAGTCAAACGGATAATATATGCATTGCAACTCCCATAATCGGATTTGCAATCAGTTTCCCTAAAAGCAGAAGAGGAGAAGAAGGCGCAATTGAATATCAGGTTAACACAAAATTCTGGCGTGATCATCACGGAGTAGAAGACGATGATGATCTCTGATTCTATGTGGAAAGAACTCGAAACAGAAGTTAATAAAATCCCCGGTCACGGCATTCTCAAACGTTTGCTTGCGCCCGAATCTACCGCCACAATGTTCTTGGGAATACAACGACCATCTCTTAGCCGTCTTTTCCTATTAGAAGTCCCTCGTAACATGCTGCCATTAAAAGAACACATTCCCGAATCTCGAGGATTCGAACTCTCGGTTGAACCCTCTGCAGAGAAATTGAAAAATCATGCCACACTCGTTCTAAGAGCCACCGACTGCGTATATAATGAGGTCTTCTCTGCTATGGTTGATAATCTTTATCAAATTCTGAAAGAATGCAAGGAGGAACGTCAGATCGTGCGGGTCTTCCTAGATCGCCTGTATCGCTGGCAGCAATTTTTTGAAAAAAACCCTCAAAATGGCCTAAGTGAAGAAGCTCAGCGCGGCCTTTATGGTGAGCTCTACTTCCTTAAAAACCACCTTCTTTCAACATCGGACCATTTTATAGCTGAGGTCTCTTCTTGGACTGGAGCAATGAATCGCCAACATGATTTTCAGTTTGGAGATACTGTAGTAGAGGTTAAGACCTCCATTGCAAAACAACATCAAAAGCTGAAAATCTCAAGTGAACAGCAACTAGATGAGACTTTAGTAGGAAATTTATATATATATCACTTGTCCTTATCTATGATGGAAAATCATGCTGATACACTTCCAAATCTCATTGCTCAAATCCAGAACGGACTCCACGATGTTTATGGAGCAACCACAACCTTTGAAGAAGCTCTGCTAAACAGAGGATATCTTCACACACAAGCTGAGCGTTATTCGAAGACAGGATACGCTATTAGAGAGTTTAATGTATTCCTTGTAACAGATGATTTTCCAAGAATTACCGAGCGCGAATTGCCATTTGGTGTGGGCGATCTAACATATTCGATAAGCATCGCTGAATGTAAAAAATTTAAGGCGCCGATCAATGAGCTAATTTCACATATTCGGAGAAACATATCATGAACGAACAAGAGCAACTGAATAATTTTACTAGAGATCTCTTGGAAGATGTCATTAAGAGTTCGGACAATGAAGAAAACGGCGACTTTCGCATCGATACATTTACAGATCTAACTTCTAAATACCTGATTGAAGCAGGTGAGATTGACGATATCACTGTCTGTTATCATAAGTCCCGAGGCATACAGATCAACGGATACAACGTAAATGAGGATGAAGATAGTCTTGATCTTTTTATTACCATATTTAATCAGGAGAATTCACCCTCTACGCTAACAAAAGAGCAGACGAAATCAGCTTTCCGTCTTTTAGAGGGAGCTTTTAAAAAAGCACGAGATGGGCATCATCTGACGATGGAAGAATCCACTGAAGCATACGATATGTTTCAACGAATATACGAACTCCGAAAACAGATAACTCGGGCTCGTATGTATCTACTTACTGATGGAATCGTAACTGCGGATAATCTACACCCTCAAAGCGAGCAAGATATTTCGATTACATTCCATGTATGGGACATTCACAGAATTTACCGCTCAGCAAGATCTGGTAAAAAATTTGAACCAATTGAAATTGATTTTGAAAAAGAATTCGGCATGACCCTCTCATGTTTATCAATGGCAGATTCCGAATCTGACTATCGAGGCTATCTCGCTATTATCCCCGGCGATGTACTAACGAAGATTTACGAGAAATACGGCTCTCGGCTATTGGAGCGTAACGTTCGGTCATTCCTACAGGTTCGAGGGAACGTAAATAAGGGCATCCAGAAAACCATTAAAGAAGAACCTCATAGGTTCTTTGCGTATAATAACGGTATATCCGCCACAGCCGATGAAATTGAGCTTACACCTGCTTCACACAGTAATGCCAGCATCCGCAAAGTGCGTAATTTGCAAATCGTCAATGGTGGACAAACCACTGCATCACTCTATCATTCGGTAAAAAGAGATAAGATTAGCCTGAAGGGCATCTATGTGCAGGTTAAACTTTCTGTTATTCCAACTGAGCATATTGATGGAATTGTGCCACTTATTTCTCGATACGCTAACAGCCAGAACAAGGTCAACGATGCAGATTTCTTTGCCAATGATCCCTTCCACATCCGTCTCGAAGAACTATCACGCACAATATGGACACCAGTAGTAGATGGGTCAAATAAACAAACAAAATGGTTCTATGAGCGTGCAAGAGGACAGTATCTTGACGCTAAAGGTCGTGAGCGAACCTCTGCGTGCAAACGCAATTTTGAAGCCACATATCCAAATGACCAGAAATTCACAAAGACTGACTTAGCAAAGTATGAAAATACTTGGATGCAACTGCCCCATCAAGTAAGCCTTGGTGCTCAGAAAAACTTCACATATTTTTCGATCCAGCTAAAACAATGTGAGCGAGGTAATATTGACATTAAATATTTCGAACACTTGATTGCCAAGGCAATCCTATTCAAACGCGCAGAGAAATTGATAGGCAATCTTAATTATGGTGGTTATCGAGCAAATATTGTTACTTACACCTTAGCTTGGTTGTCGAAACACGCCTCTCAGATCATTGACTTTGATGCAATCTGGAAAAAGCAAAACATTTCACCAGTTCTGCAAAAAGCAATTCAAGAAGTATCCTCGTCAGTTCATCGAATTATCACAAATCCACCTAACGCTAGGAATATCACAGAATGGTGTAAGAGAAAAGAATGCTGGGAGGCAATAGGTAGTATGGAAACTACCTTCAGCCCTTCCTTACAACAGGATCTATTGAACGTCAACCACAACGTTCTAATGAAACCAGATAAGCGTATTAATGGACCTGACGAGCGCTATCTTGATACAATTGCTCTGTCACAATGCGCCCAAGTTAGCAACAAACAAGTAGCTCAGGGAAAGAAAAGTCTTGAAGAAGCAAAAAACTTGGGCTTTAATTTGGAAGCATGCCCAGACAGTTCTCCTATTCATAATATATTCATTGATAAGACAGAAATAAATGATGATACCTGCTCTATAGGTAATAACGACATGAAGCTTAAACGGGAGATGATGTTAGAAACAATTAAAATCATTCTTCGCCGTGAGGGAAAAATGACAAGATCTGATGCAATACGCTATGCAGCTAATACCTTAAAAGAAAAGCGACTAATTGACTTTAAAAGACTCAGAGAAGATGGAGCTATATGGAAGGCTCTGAAAAGCGCTATTAATTCTGGCATTCGTCGTGCTATTTTTAATGGCGATCCTCAAGATATCTGGCTATCACAAAATTGACTAAATATGATGACCTTCGAAAATGATACTGAATGTTCAATTGTTTTGATCTTGTGCGCCTTAATGTCTGATGCAAGGGCACTCCCGTGAATTATTAATGATTTTATTACACTTGAGTCCGGCCACATTATTTTTATAACAAATTTACAATCTTAAACATATAAAGATTAAAACATCGTTCCCTGATCATTAGCTTTTTAAAGCTTACTAACATCTTTGAAATCCGTCGACTTCTCTAATCAGCTTCGGACAGCTCCAACATCAGCCCTCTTTGTATGCAGAATGAGACTGATCCAGTTTCTTCCCTTCTTAAAGAAACTGTCCCCAAGCACCGAATTCAATCCTTTTCTTTACTTTTGTCCAATCAAACCCCTTGAATATTAAGTGGAGGATCGATCAGAATTGTTCCTTTTGATCGAATCAATTCAAGGATAGTTATGCCTCAAGTCAGTACTGGAGAC
>JAFEGF010000061.1 GCA_018240225.1 Verrucomicrobiota bacterium | reverse complement strand
GCCTTGATGACTTCGCTCAGCTGGGCCTCCAACTCGGCATTGACGACGGTCAGCGCGCTGAGCATCCTGTTCAGCCTTTGGTTATCGATCGCCCTCTCGCGCAGCACAAGTGCCGATGAGTAGAGCATCCAGCTTAAAAAGTCCTTATCATCCTTTTCCCAAGGCTTTAAGCCGTTCATCATTTTGATGAAGGCATAAAACTCCGCGTTTGCCGCTGCTCCCGTATCAACAGCGTCCTTGCAGGTAAAACTGATCGTATCGGGTTTGCAGACATCAATGATCTTCAAAGTGAAGAACAGATAGAAGATTTCAATAAAATCGAGCCGGTTTTTCCTCAGCAAAGACTCTTTGTTTCCGAAGAAATAATGGTGGATCATCTTCATCGCTTCATTCACAAATTCTTCGATCTCCTTGCTCTTCATCGCCCCTGAAAGGAAATATCCGCACTGCTCGCCGCTTGCGATCTGCTCCTTAAACGTATTGATAAATTCCTTGGCATCATTGAGGTTGATGTAGCTTCCCGCCTGCATATAAAATTCACCGCTTTTGGGAAGAGTAGCGACGACAAGCGACTTGGCAAACTCCGCCTTCTTCTGCAAATCTTCAAGGGCCAAGCAGCGGGCATGCTCTTGCCACGAGGTGCGGTCCTGCAGGTTGATCAAAAGGTGGCGCTGGCCCCGCTTCTCTGAACCGATCGAGCGCAAAAACCCATAAAACTCTTCGGCAAGCTCCGCTTTGCTGATGTACTCCTGCCGGACAGGGCATGGCATCCTCAGACAGCTGATGTGCATCTGATCGTTGATCAAGGTGTACAACTGGCCTGGAAGGTTCTCCTGGGCGAACGGATCAAAACCAATGAGCTGCTGGTCCGCCCTGAAGACGTCGATCGCCTTCATCAAGGGGCCGTTGGGGTATTTTTTTAACAGATAGCGGATATGTTCATCTTCGTCGGCCAAATTGTTCCAGATCGAAACAGGGCTGTGCGTCGCCGACTGGGTGCTGCTCCCCTTGCCCCCCTCTTCAATTAAGAAGCGGATGAAGGCGACCATTTCTTTCCGGTTGCCAAGACGGACGAAGAAGGAAGTGCTGAGGCCATGCGAAAGGTTGAGCAGGATATGGAAGAACCGGTGGGAGGAATCTGGAGGGTTGGAGATGTACTTGATGTATTCCTGAGAAGAGAGGGCCCTGCGCAAATAGTAGTGGAAATCGGTGAAATAGCTGACGCAGCTTTTACCGACCGTGTTCTGCATCAAGTTGCGCGGATTGGCTGCCAGCATGAGGGCCATGATCGCTTTGTTGATGGAAGCGACGAACTCCATGTCCTTGTAGCGCAAGGCTTCTTTGTAGTAGTCGTCGACATAGGGAGCGACCAAATGCAGGATCTCTTTTGCCGTCGTATGCAGGTCCCGGTCCTGGATCATCTTGATCCGTAAGAAAGGGTCCTCGCCGAACGACTCGCTGAACACCTCATCGAACTCTCCGACGAGGCGCAAATGGCGGAGAAGGTCGCGGTTGAAGAAAGGCTTGCCGTCTTCTTTGCGGACCATGAACAGCTCATACTCTTTGTCCTGACGGACAGTGTCCAAGTCTTTTAAACCTTGCCTTTGGACGTCGAGAAGATCGCCTTCCGCAGCCTGGCTCCACTCATCCTGCCATCCTTCCTTGATCTCGACATAGTTTTGAAATTTATGGATGATCTTTGTCTGATAATAATGCTGAAGATCTTGGTACTCTTTCAACTGGACAATGCTCTCCTCTTTCTTAGCCCCCGTTACTTTTTCGGTATACTTGTCCATCTTCTGCGCAGCTTCTGCAGCAAGGAGCATGATCGCCTGGATCCCCTTCTGCGTGCTGGCATCTCTCAACTGCCCTTTTTCTTTTTCGTAGATCTGCTTGAGGTAGTTCTGAATGACGCGGAAGGTCTCCTTGACCCGCTCGCGGTTATACACAAAATATTCAGGATCATGCCAAGAGAGCGAGTGCAAACGCTCGCTGATCTGCTCTTCCGTCAACTCGACAGGCTCCCCTTCTTCCCGGGCAGGCGCCGTCAAATCGATCTCGGCCATATGCGTCAAATTATCGACGGCATCCATGACCGATAGCTCTTCAACCTTTTTACGATGCTGCATGACACACCTAATTTTTATGAATAATAGATCCCTATACTTATTATTGAATTTGTTTATTTTTAGTTCAATTTAATTCGCATTTATAATTAATTAAAATAATTTATTTACAAGTTAATCTAACTCTATAAATTATAAGATAAGCTTCTGATCTGATCATTACCCACAAGTTCCGTTTCTATAAGGGGGCTGTGGCTTGCCATATGGATCCTCTATCTCGGCCATAGCTGCTTTCAGCTATGGGCTTCGCCATTCGGACCGCTTCGCTTCCATCTGGCTTTGCCTCGCCTCCCTCTAGAAACGGAACTTGTGGATAACGATCAGACTTCTGGCGTTTGGACTAATTTCGCACCGAAACGGAGCAAAATCAGTTTAAATCAACGCTACCTTCTTTAAGCAACCCGCAGAACATGAGCAACATAGGCGGCTGTAATCGGGCTCCCCCTGTGTGCCCTAAAGGACTTGGGCTCACCAAAGATCTAATATTTTATTTTTTAATTTAACACACAACCTACCAACTTTAATTAAATATTGACTTAATGTAATTAAACAGTATAATTACAGCCAATTCACAAATTATCATTAAAATAAAATCAGGCGTAGGGGATAAAATATATGGCCATTAATATTGATACCGTTATAAGTTACCCGAACCCTCATGCAACTCAACTAGATGTTTCGTCTCTAAGAGCCTTCTTAAGTGGAAAACAAGCTCTGACAGGGCAAGGATTAATCAATCTTCTTAAAACCGATCCAGAGCTCGTTCACCTCTACTCCCTTTCCGCTGGGGTTGGAGAAGGGTATACGATTGAAGAACACACTTGCATGGTTCTCGACAGCTTCCAACGGGAATTTGCAGACCGCCCAAACGTTCAAGCCACCCTTCAAAACGCCCGATTGACCCCTGAGGAATTTACCCTGTTTTTAGCCCTGCATGACATCGGCAAAGGGCGCGCTGTTCAACAATTTTTTGGCGCTTGTCCTGAAAGGAAAGAACTCGAGTTGAAATACTCTACAGAAGAGATCATGCGCTGCTGCACCCTATTAAACCTTCCACATCTGGTTCCTATTTTCGAAGGATTGTTATTAGATGACTCAATTGGAGATTTCCTGAAAAAGAGCAACCCGACTCAACTCGATGCCGGGGAAGCAGCGAGATGCGTGGAAAAAGGAGCTGAAAAATGCGGTCTCAAATCTCATGATTTTTTGGCAATAAAGACCCTGTTCCACCAAATCGACGCTGCCAGCTACTATTTTGTGCGCGACCGCTTTTTTAAATGCGACAAGGACCAAACCATCGAACTAGGAAGTGAGAGATTTCCTCGTTATATCGGCTATTCCGATGCAAATATTGGCAAAATCGGACAGCTTAAAGTCGCTCTAGAAGCAAGCTTTTCCCCTCAGGCCACCGCCACAATATCAATAGCGGATTACCGCCCCCTTCTCAAGGCTTCTGTTTGGGACTACTCGATCCAAGATATCACCGTATTGGAAGGAATTTTGAAACGGATCAAGCAAGCTGAAGGATCCTCTTCAACTAATTACATCGCATTAAAAGAAAAGCTCGTCGAAATTCGGCAGGCCCGCCTCCCCTTCCGCTCTTACGTCATGTGGAAACATCAGAATACAGAGTTCAAAACGGATTTCTTCGGATATGAAAAACTGATACAAAAGACAGACCGATCTGAGAAAAAACAGCAATTGCTTCAGTGTGTCTCTTCTCCACAAATCGAAGAAAGGCTCCAACTCCTCTCTCGACTGACCTTCGTTCATGGTTCTAACAGCGCGGCATTGGTGATGATGAGCCTCATGGAGCAACCTCAACTTCAATGCACAGGGGCATTACTCGCTCAAGGGATAGCACCGATGTGCGGAGAGCTTATCAATGGCGTTGGAACCAAAGGGGTAAATATGCGAAGCCTCTCGGTTGAAACGATCAGAGACATTGGCCGTGTAAAAGGGTATTCAACTATGTGCCCATTTGATCCAAGCAGATTCAATCAGTTACAAAACCCCTTATTGTCCATTATCCCCATTGGTAAGTATGAATTAGAGAATTTCGCCATCAAACTCCAAACATGGAAAGTGAAGGACCCTATGGGTTTTCAAAAGGCACTTGCCCCAGAAAGACCAGCGAACCTTCTATTGATTAATGCTCTCCAAGACCGTATTAAAAGCCTTCGATCAAGTTGTTTTGAAATGGAACAACAACTAGCTCAAGACCCCAAGAGATTTTCTCACTTCCAAGAATCCCTAGAAAGAACCACACTTGTGATTGAAGACCTTAATACAATCATTGCCACTCTTTCAAGCGGACAAGATTTGAAGAGCCTACCAACAGCTTCCGATATCAGTTGGCAAGATCTGAGAAAAGCGATCTGCATTCCCTATTCTAATCTATCGAGTGAAGATTCCTGGAATAGGACTGCAATCCAGCTGCGGCAATTGCAGCAATGGAATTATACCGCATTTGCACAGGAGATCTTACCCCATCGCGAAGAGTGGCTTCTTAGCCTCGATGAGGAGCGTAGAAAAAGTGAACAGCCGTTAAGGCATCTGATTGCGATCATCGATCACAATTTTACCCCTGAAGAGAAGCAATTTATCAGTGATGCAATTGATAAAAAACTTGCTATAGACACGCAGATCCCTGCAAGTTTGCAACCACTCTTTGCTACGATGAATGAGATCCCAACTTTTTGGTCCAGCACTAATTTTGATGTCTCCACCCTTAAAAGAGAAATTGGTTTTTATCGAACGGGTTCTTATCGATGGTCCGACATTATAGAAAGAACTCTCAGCGCCAAAATCAGAGGAGAGGAAGAATCAATGCTTCAAAAGATGAAGCCCATTTATGAAAATGAACTGCACATCATCGGTAGGAACTATCGGTATATCATCTCCGCCCTACAGAACGATCAACCAACAATTCAAATCCCACAGGATGAAAATACCCGATCCCTCATCACTGAACCAATCCCTGTGATTTTCAGCTCAACAGCAGTAAAACCAAAGCCATTTCTCCCTCAACTCCGCTCGGAATACGTCGTCTCACATCCCGTTCCTCTCGGGAAAGGCGGCTGCGATATCCTCTTTACAGATACACCCGAGTCAAGGGAAAGGATTAAAGCTATCCTTCCAGTGCATTTAAATAGAGAGATCGAGATCCATCTGATCGAAGAACTCGACGTTGGCAGCATCCCTTTGATCCATGCTCCAGATCAAATTGATGAGACTTCATTGTAATTCACAGAATGTAAAGCAATAATTTTAATTCGAAAACCCTCCATTGGATATCAATGGAGGGTTTTTTATTTTACAAAATAACATATAATTACTTTTATAATTAATAAAATTATTTATTTTTATATTAAAATTTGATATAATTATTACCAGTTACTTTAAATTTTTAATACTTAATAAACAAAAAAGGTGAACATGGCGTCGTCATCAACTTTAACTAGCACCGCTCCTGCTGCTATTCTTCATGAGACTAAAGAAAATCCTATCCTATCTCCACTTAACGCCTTTCTAAACGGGAAGAACCCTCTGTCTGGCGGCGAACTGATTGACCTATTAAAGAAAGACTCCTATCTCAACGAACTCTACAGCCTTTCTGCCGGGGTCGGGGAAGGTTACTCGGTCGAAGAGCATATCCATATGGTCGTCGACAGCTTCGTCAAAGAATTCGCCGTCCAGCCTGAAGTAAGGACTATTCTCGAACGGGCTAACTTAACTCAAGAGCAATTCATGCTGTTCCTCGCCCTCCACGACATCGGCAAGGGACGGGCCGTCAAAGAGATCCGCTACGCGACACCAAAGCGCAAAGAACTCGAGCTGAAATACACCCAGGAAGAGTTCCGCCGCGTCTGCAAAGAGTGGGGCCTGGAAGCTCTCATCCCGGTCTTTGGAGCGCTTCTTGAAGATGATTCGATCGGCGACCTGATGAAAACTCGCGAGCCGACAGATGCCGATGCGCAGAAAGCTGCCCAATCGATCGAAGCCGGCGCAAGGGTTAGCAACCTTCGAACAGGAGATTTTTTGGACCTGAAGATCCTGTTCCATAAGGTCGATGCCGCAAGCTATGAGTTCGTTCGCGTCCGTTTCTTTCAGCACGACGAAAACGAACATGTTGCGCTAGGAAAAGAATCCCTTCCTAAGTATGTCGGCTATTCCGATGCCAATGAGGCCAAAGCAGCACAGCTAAAAAGCTTAATTGGCGTTAGCACTCAATCAGCTGACTCGTTCCAAGATTTTCAACTTTCTATTTTCAAAATTTGAAGTAAGGAAAGCATATGTCCGCTACAGAGATCATCTCACACCCAAGCGTCCTGCTCCCTCTCCACAGATTGGACCAACCTTCCAGTTCTTCGAGCATGGCCAGTCTGCTCAAAGCAAGCGCTTGGGACTATTCGATCGGAGACATCAGCGAGATCGAAAAGCTTGCACAGCAGATCAAGGCGGAGCAAGGAAAAGGCTCTTCTAGCTATCGGGAGTTCAAGACCGCTCTTGTACAGCTCCGCGAAGCCCATATGCCCTTTCGCTGCTACGGTTTTTGGAAAAAGACATCCCGATCAAACCTTCCTTATCGTTTCTATGAAGGGCTTCAGCGGACAGTGAAGTACAAACCTCCCGCAAGCAAAGAGAATAGACGTGAAATGAAACAAAAGCTCCTAGAACTTTTTTCACCTCGTGAGATCCAAGAAAAACTGAAACTTCTTTCCAGGCTGACCTTCATTCATGGCTCAAGCACTTCAGCTTTGGTGATGATGCTCCTATCGGACAATTTCCAACTAAAGTGTACGGGCGCCTTATTGGCCGATCGGATAGCACCTATGTGCGGCGAGCTGACCGTCGGCATCAGCAACAAAGGGATCAACAATGCAAATGTCTCTGTCGAAACGGTCCGGGACATTGATCGGATTAAAAGCTATACGACGATCGCCTACTTTAATCCTAAGCATCTTGGACACTTATTTAATTTGACAAGCTACAGTTTGTTTATGGAAAGCCAGTGGAACAAAAGAACGATCGAGCTTTTGCAGCTCAAGCAATGGGATTACGAGGCATTTGTCCAAGGCATTGTTCCCCATCGCGACGCTTGGCTGGCTGGACTTGATCAAGAAAGACAGAAGCAAGAAAAGCCGTTGAGGCAGCTCATTGCAATGATCGAACATGATTTCACTGCGGAAGAACAAGAGTTCCTGCACACGTACCGTTCAACAGGTCCAACGTGCGCTCTTCCGATGCCCCTTTCCTTACAGCCGATCTTCTCATCGGCAGCCGATATTCCACGAGCAGGCGAAGTATCGATCGGTTTCAGCATTAACTCTGTTAAAAATGAAGTCGCCTATAGCCGCAGCGGATCTAGTACATGGCTCGAGTTGCTGATTAAGACATTGGATACCAAGTTGGAAGGGGGGCGGCAAGATCACTTAGACCAGCTAAAGCCCATTTTTATTAAAGAATTAGACTTGATCCAAGCTGGACATCAACGGATTGTTGCCGAACTGATGAGCGATGCGCCACCGGCAGTTCAGATTCCAATCGATGAGCATATCCGTTCCTTGATCACAGATCCTGCTCCAATTATTTTTGCATCGACCAGTGTAAAGCCCAAACCTTCCCATCCAGATCCCAATCCCATGGAATACCTTCTGGACACCCCTGTTTACCTTGGCGAAGAAGGCTGCGATATCCTGTTCACCGATACGGAAGAATCAAGAGAACGGATTAGGGCCGTGCTGCCGGAACATTTAAGAAATGAGATCGAAGTCCGCCTGTTTGAAGAGCTGGATTTTGGCAAACTGCCGTTGATCCACGGTCCGAGTCAAATTAGATCTTCATAATTTACTAATATTAAGTATTTTAAGTATATTTGTTGCAAATTGCCAACGCAAATGTCAAAATGAGCGAAAAAACGCCAACTACGTTGGCAATTTGCAACAAAAAGCAAAAAAAATGACTTTATACCCTCGCTTTTTTCAAGAACCTGGCGTTAGCTACTTTTTATTCGGACCTCGAGGCACTGGGAAATCGACCCTCATTCGAAAACTTCACGCTGATGCACTCTGGATTGACCTCCTTCAACCCGATCTTGAACGGTCATTGCTCAGCCGACCTGAGATGCTTCTGCAAATGATCGATGCAGAACCTAGCAAAAAAGTGATCGTGATCGACGAAGTGCAAAAAGTCCCTGAGTTGCTTAATGTTGTCCACATGGTTATCGAACAGAAGAAGGGGCACCAGTTCGTCTTAACAGGTTCTAGCTCGAGAAAACTGAAAAGAACTGGAGCCAATTTATTGGGAGGAAGAGCATACAGGAAAACACTTCATCCTTTTATAGCCTCTGAATTAGGGACCGACTTTGATCTAGAGCAATCTCTATTTCGAGGAATGCTCCCCCTTCTTTCACACACGAATGATCCTAAAAGTGTCCTTGAAGGATACATCTCGCTTTATCTTAAAGAAGAAATCCAAGCAGAAGGCCTTGTTAGAAATCTAGAACAGTTTTCCAGATTCTTAGACGTGATTTCTTTTTCTCATGCTTCGATTCTTAATACAACGAACATTGCTCGAGAAAGTGAAATTAAACGTTCGACCGTAAGCAATTATATCGATATTTTGGAAGAACTCTTGCTTGCCTATCAACTTCCTGTCTTTGAAAAAAGAGCCTCAAGGCACTTAACAACTCATCCCAAGTTTTATTTATTTGACTGTGGCGTTTTTAGAGTATTGCGACCCAAGGGGCCATTAGACCGTCCGGAAGAGATCGATGGAGCAGCTCTTGAAGGGTTAGTCTCTCAACATTTGACAGCTTGGTGCGATTATAGCCGGGAGAAGTCCGATCTTTACTTTTGGAGGACACGTTCCGATATCGAAGTTGATTTCATTGTTTATGGCGAAAAAAGCTTTTATGCAATCGAAGTGAAAAATGCCAAAAAAGTTTTCCCTCACGATGTAAAAGGACTAAAAGCATTCCTATCTGATTATCCAGAAGCAAAAGCTCTTTTGCTCTATCGCGGCGAACAAAAGATTAAAATGGATGAGGTCCTCTGCCTACCTGTTAACGAGTTTTTGCGCAACCTTATTCCCAACTCGCCATTAGATGATGTTTGAAAACTTGAGCAGATAAAAGGCTCCAGCTGCAACAGCGGCCGCTCCCGGGATCGTAAAGATCCAAGCTAAAACAAGTTTGCGGGCTATCCGCCAGCGGACCTTCGAAGCCCCTTTCGCTGCGCCGACTCCTGTCACGCCTCCGACGATCATGTGGGTCGAACTGACCGGCATCCCTAAAAAGCTCGCTGTCAAGATAACGCAAGAGGCGCTCGTCTCAGCAGCAAACCCTTGGAAAGGTTCTAGCTTGGTGATCTCGAAACCAACCGTCCGGATGATCCGAAGACCTCCCGATGCCGTTCCTAATCCCATGGTCAGCGCGCAGGCTAGGATGACCCAAAGAGGAATGTGCGGAGTGGCCAGATAACCTCCTGCAAAAAGTCCGAGTGTGATGATACCCATGCTTTTTTGCGCATCGTTCAAACCATGGGAGAGGGCGACAAGGCTGGCAGAAGCGATCTGCAGTTTGGCGAAGATGGCCTTATTGTTCCTAAGCTTTGGGTTCTTAAGGAGCACTTTAAGGCCTTTCATCACAAGGTAGCCTAAGAAAAAGCCGGCGATCGGCGAAAGCACCATCGGAATTAACACTTTGAGGGCAATGCTGTTCCATAGGATCGCTTTCTGTCCGCCGCTGATCCAAACAGAACCGATCAGTCCTCCGATCAACGCATAAGAAGAGCTGCTCGGTATCCCCAAATACCAAGTGAGGATATTCCATAAGATCGCACCGATCAAAGCAGCCAAGACCATTGCCTGTGTCGAATAGTGGGGATCGACGAGCCCGCTTGCGATTGTCTGGGCAACGCCGCTGATCTGAGTTGCGCCAAGCGTATTGAGCACGCCGGCCATCAGGATCGCCGTCAGAGGCCGTAGGACGCGTGTGGCAATAACTGTGGAAACGACATTCGCAGCGTCGTGGAAACCGTTGGTATAGTCAAACAACAATCCGAAGACAACAATGAAAAAAATAATGTCGACAGAACCTACGGTCATTGGAATTTCCTCTTGATCTTGTCGATAATTGATTGTCAATATTTTAGCAACTCGAATTTTGTAGACATTTAACAAGGAAAAAAGTACATCCAATTATTAATCTCGGCTTTGTACCTTTTTAGGATCGCCAGCCTCGTCTATTTTCCCTCTGGCGCTCGACGACAAGTCGAGCTAGAAGATTAATTTAAACAGGAAGGGGTCACTCAACCCCTTCCTGTTTAAATTAACTCCTCAGAGAGGAAAATATCTCAAGGCCTTCGATCCTAAAAAGGTACAAAGTCGAGATCAATGACACATGCGGAGGTTGCACCATGAATTCACTCTTTTCCACGACAGCGTTTGCCATTTTGTCCACACTCGCGCTTAACAGCGGATTTTGCGCAGAGCTCAATGAACAGATCCCAAATCCCAAAGATGTCCGGATCGTTCCTGTCGATCCGACTCCAGAGCCCGACCATGTCGTAACAAAGATCCTATTTCCTCAAAATGGGGAGGTAAAGTCTTCAGGAACTGTGAAAGGACAAATTAGGGTGGACGGCTTTTCGTTGGGAACAGACAGCGACTTTCCTAGAAAAAAAGAGATCTACAACGACAATGAAGGGCAGGCCCTGCATATTTTTATCGATAATCAACCCTACTTTGCAGTGAACGAAGCTCTCATCGACGCTTTGGACGATGTCCAAGAGTACTTCGACCAGACGGCCGATTTCACGATCCCTTTCAAGCTGCAGCCAGGCATGCACGTGATCCGGGTATTTCCAGTCCGTTCCTACAATGAGAGCTTAAAAGATGACGGGTGTTTTGCAGCAAGCGTGTTCTATTACCAGAAAAAAGCAGACAACCCTCAGGTCGACCTCTCCCAGCCCTACATTACCTACAACGAGCCTCAAGGGGAATATTCCTACAACGACGGAGAACCGATCCTCCTCGACTTTTACGTCACCAACTGCCGCCTTTCAAAAGATGGCTATAAAGTGCGCCTGACGATGGACAATAATGTCCAGCGGACGATTAGCAATTGGCAGCCTTACTACATCTACGGGTTGAAAAAAGGTGTGCACAGGATCCGCCTTGAACTGCTTGATCCCACTAACAAACCGGTGGGAGGGCTGTTCAACGACGTCCAAAGGACGATTGTAATCAAGTAACAACTGGCGCCCTTGTCATGACATGGGCATTTTCCAAAGGATGGGTAAAGTAGTTGGTATGGACCTGCTGGCTACGGAATCCCCAACGTGTATAGAGGGCAATCGCATCTTGGTTGCTCTCCCTTACTTCTAAGTACACCGAGCTAAATCGGTTCAAAGGCTGGGCAAAGACCTGCTGGAAAAGGCGGTTCGCCACACCGATTGAACAAGCTTCAGCTTTTCTTGCGACGTTGCAGATATGTAATAATTCGCGTCCTTGCTGGTCCCTCTCTTCTCTTGCCCATACATAGCCCAATACCTCTCCAGTATCTTGACGCTTTGCCAAATGGATCTGATTACGCGGGTTCCGCCATGCGGCGCGCATAGCATTGCTGCGTGAAGACGTATTGCCTCCAAAGCACTCCTCGGCGATTGCAAATGCCTGTTCCGTATCTCGATTAAACAACGGCGATCCAGGATCAAGGCGTTCTGTGATCACTTCGAAAGTGCGCCCTGCAAGCCTTTCCCGCTCCATCCCCGTACGCAGCGTGCCGGCATTACCGGTAGGCTGATAGATTGTCCGTCCTTCAATGCGGTTAAGAAAGGTTTCCCATATCCCTCTGAGATCCGCACGCGTCTTTACTTGCTCCGTGATGACAGTTAATTCATGGTGGAAGTTGTGGTAGTCGTAACTTTGGTCCAGCTGGATCGGGTTCGTTTTTACAAACTGCTCGACAGCTTGGATCGCCTCCATCATCCTCGGAGTCCCTTGATAAGCTCTAGCTACCTGCCTCAGCTCCTCATAGTCTTCCGTTGTGCCGCTTGCCAGCCATTCAAAAAACAATGTTGCTGTAGCTCCAGCAACGCCGCCTCCGATTAATGCAGCCGGCAATAATGTAACAGAAATGGGAAAGCTTAAAGCGGCGATCAGCAGCGCTCCCGTTGCCAAATTCGATCCTACCAGCGCAAAAAAGAAAACGCGAAAGACCTTGGTGTTTAAGCAAGAATCGATCTGAGCGCTTACTTGATCGCACCAGTCTGGGGATCTGGAAAGATGTGGTAAATTAAGTTGTGTTTCCATAAAAGTTGCAAAATCATAACACAACTAACTAATAAAAAGAACTAATAACGATTAATTAACATAACGAAACTAAATCACAATTAAATAAGAACAAATCAAGTAAGAATTAAAATTATAAATTGACAGAAACTAAATTCGTTAAAAAGTCTCTTAGAAGCTGTTTTATAACTAGACTTTTTAGGGATTTGAGAGGCTTTCC
>JAFEGF010000060.1 GCA_018240225.1 Verrucomicrobiota bacterium | reverse complement strand
AGAATTCCCTTATCTTTATCTATTCATTGCTAAAGGATTTCTATTATGGCAAAAGGCGCACGAGAAACAATCAAGTTGAAGAGCACGGAAAGCACAGAAGTCTACTGGACAACAAAAAACAAACGGACTTCAACTCAAAGGATCGAACTGAAAAAGTTTGATAAAAAACTGAAAAAGCACGTCATCTTCAAAGAAGCAAAATAACCTGTTTGCCTTTCTTGGCTAGCCCAGGTTGTTTCGATATAAGTCGATTTGGGCTTCCCAAATCGGCTTTTTTGTTTATAATCACGAAATCAGACAAGCCGGGCATTATAGAAAATGTTTGAAATCTCAGTTGCATTTAAGTACTTGCTCCCTCGAAAGAAACAGCTCTCTGTTTCCCTGATCTCCTTAATGTCCATCCTCGTGATCTCTTTAGTCGTTTGGCTTGTCCTGGTCTTTTTGTCCGTTACTGAAGGCATAGAGAAAAAATGGCTCGACAAGCTCACCAGCCTTAACGCTCCTTTGCGGATCACACCGACCCATGACTACTACTCATCCTACTATTACCAGATCGACTCAGCCTCTTCTTCTTCCCACTTTCAAAATAAAAGCATCTTCCAAAAATCCCAAAGCTTTCATTCCGATCCCTACTCTTCTGAAGAAGATGGAGAGCTTCCCTTAGACTTTCCCCTTGCTGACCGCAAGGCGGACGGGACATTAAAAGACCCTGTTAAAGAAGTATTTGCAATCCTTGGAGACCTTAAGAAAAATACCCCAGACCTCGTCTTCCAAGACTTTGAGCTGGGCGGAGCCCTGCTGCGTCTACAGCTTTTAAGATCAGAGTCCCAGGTCGCGACAGGAAAGGCGAACAAGTCCCAGAGCTTTTTGACCCAAGTCTCCTACATCGCTTCCTTTCCAGACCAGAGTCCTTATGTCCAGAATTTAATCCTTCCGATCCGGTCTCAAGATCTCAACCATATGTATTTTATGGCCCCCCATGCGCTCGACCATAGTCGGGAAGACGCACCTGCTATGATGGCAAGATCATCCTCTGATCGGGTTGCGCCCCGTCTAAAAGCGCTTGCCGAACACGCAGCCATCCGCTCTCTGAAGACCACTTATCCCTATTGGAAACTTCCGCGGGAGCTGCTCCCGCAAAAAGGGCAGTTCCAGGCAGCCCTCTGCATGCAAAACGGCAAAATTTCCCATGTCTCCATCCCTGCAAAAAATGTTAAATCCTTAGGCAAAGCCAAAACAAATGTCAAAGAAGGTGTCTTATTGTCCGAATCCGGACTCCTTAGCTTCCGCTCAAACAATAATGAGACCTATTCCCTTCCCGTACACACACCCTTGATTGTCGAGGGGACCATCGAGATGCGGGGATCGCTGATCAAAGAGTCCCTCGAACAGGCTGGCCGATTAGAAGAGATCCGTTTTGCCGTCCAGGCCTCGTTGCAGGGCTCTCCTATTGAAGGGGAGATCTTCTGGGAAGGGGTCGAGATCGCTCAAGCTGAGATCCAAACCGATGCAACGACACCTTCGCTTCCATGGGTAGGACGGTTGTCAGGCAAAGGCCGAGCCCTTCTTCCCATCAATGATGAAAAAGAGACGGGCGTCCTATTGGCAAAGAATTTTCAGGACAATGGAGTGCTTATCGGCGACCGCGGCTATTTGTCTTATTCCACTTCGACAACAAGCTCAATCCAAGAACAGCGGCTTCCTATTTTTGTTGCCGGATTTTACGATCCTGGCGTCATGTCGATCGGGGCTAAATGCATCTTAGTGCCTCCAACGGTTGCCCATACGATCAGCTCCTCTTCTTCCTCTTTCAACTTGGACAAGACCCAGTCAAACGGAATCTCCGTCTGGTTCAAGAACATCCAAGAAGCCCACCTTTATAAAGAAAAGATCTGCGCAGCGCTTACTGCCTCGGGCATCGACGCTTATTGGAAAGTAACCACATTCCGAGAATATGATTTTGCAAAAGATCTGCTCGAACAGTTTCAAAGCGACCAATACCTCTTTACTTTAGTCGGAGTCATTATCCTCGTCGTAGCGTGCTGCAATATCATCTCCTTGCTCGTCTTGCTTGTGAACGATAAAAAACGGGAGATCGGCATCCTGCAGGCGATGGGAGCATCCTCGAAAAGCATTGCCATGATCTTCGGCACCTGCGGCGTATCGATGGGAATCTTGAGCAGCTTGATCGGAACAGTTGCAGCCCTGTTCACCTTGCAGCATATCGACGCCATAGTCCACTTGCTGAGCCTTATCCAAGGCCATGACGCCTTCAATGCCGCTTTTTTTGGCAGCGAGCTGCCTAACCAGCTCAGCCACCGCGCCGTCATTTTTGTCCTGGTCGCGACCCCCGTTCTTTCCTTATGCGCAGGCCTAGTCCCTGCCATTAAGGCTTGCCGATTAAGACCTTCTGCCATCTTGAGGTCGGAATGATCATTATCGCTAAAAAACTCTCCAAATCTTTTTCCTCCCCGTCTGAAGTCCATGTTCTGAAAGAGGTCGACCTGGAGATCGAAAAAGGAAAAGCAGTTGCCATCATGGGAAAATCTGGAGAAGGGAAAAGCACCCTCCTGCATATTTTAGGCACGCTTGAAAAACCGACTTCAGGAGAACTGCTCCTATGCGGCCAGTCGATCGATTCCGTCCCCCTTGCCCCTCTGCGCAATCATCATATCGGTTTCATTTTCCAGTCGTTCAACCTCCTTGAAGACTATACCGTCTTAGAGAACATCCTCATGCCGGCCAAGATCGCACGCTTGCCGACCCATCTGCACTCCCCTTCTTACAAGCGCGCGCAAATGCTCCTTGAGAAAATTGGACTTAGCTCACGGGCCAATTTTCTTGCCAAGCTATTATCAGGCGGAGAAAAACAACGTGTTGCAATTGCAAGGGCATTGTTGAATAATCCTGAACTGATATTAGCCGATGAACCATCCGGGAACCTCGACCATATGCACTCCCAGGCAGTCCATCAGCTCCTTTTGCAATTGACAAAAGAGGAAGGAAAAACACTTGTCGTTGTAACACATGATCCCGAACTGGCATCACTCTGCGACCACACATACCTCTTAAAAGATGGGAAACTTGGAACATGCAAATCTTAATGATCGGAACTGGATACGTCGGACTTGTCACTGCAAGCTGCTTTGCAGAAATGGGCCACAACGTGACTTGCCTTGATATCGACAAAGATAAAATCGAAAAGCTGAAGCAAGGGACCATCCCTTTCTTCGAACCTGGGCTCAAAGAGATCGTCGATCGAAATGTTCAAGCATCGCGCCTGCATTTTACGACAAGTTATGCCCAAGGGGTCTCCGAATCGACCGTCTGCTTCATCGCAGTGCCGACGCCATCTCGAGATGACGGCTTTTGCGATCTTTCCTATGTGCATGCCGCAGCCAAAGCGATTGCTGATCAGATGGACGGCTACCGGCTGATCGTCAATAAATCGACAGTTCCTGTCGGCACTGCCGACGAGGTTAGAAAAACGGTAACATCTGCGCTCTTAGAGCGCGGCTGCTCATTTCCCTTCGATGTCGTTTCTAATCCTGAATTCCTAAAGGAAGGATCTGCTGTTCAAGACTGCATGAAGCCCGACCGCGTTATTTTGGGAACTGAAACATCTCAAGCCCTTGAGCTGATGCGCGAGATCTACTCGGCATTTACGCTGAACCATGACAGGATCCTCACGATGGACGTCCGCTCTGCAGAGATGACCAAGTACGCCGCCAATGCGATGCTGGCAACTCGGATCTCTTTTATGAACGAACTTGCGGCCCTTTGTGAAAAAGTCGGAGCGAACATCAGCTCTGTCCGCGTCGGCATCGGCTCCGATGCCCGCATCGGCTATCAGTTCCTCTACGCTGGGATCGGCTACGGCGGCTCCTGCTTCCCTAAAGACATCCAAGCCCTACGGGCTACAGCTCAGCAGGTCGATATCGCTATGCCGATCCTCACCGCTGTCGAAACGATCAACAAAAAGCAACGGCGCCTCTTTATCGATAAAATCCTCTCCCATTACACAACACAAGGCGGAGTCAAGGACAAGACCTTCGCGGTCTGGGGACTCTCTTTTAAACCCGATACCGATGACATGCGCGATGCCCCATCCTTGTCCATTATCAATGCACTGCTCGCAGAAGGGGCCAAAGTCCGCCTCTACGACCCAGTCGCTATGCCCACAGCGCAAAAACAGATCCCTTCCTCTTCCCAAGTCGCCTATTGCTGCGATGAGTATGAGGCCGCAGAAAAAGCGGATGGGATCATCCTCGTCACAGAATGGAAACAATTCCGATTTGTGAACTTTGAAAAGATCTTCCCCAAACTGAACCAGAGGGTCTTCTTCGATGGAAGAAACCAGTACAAGGCCAAAGAAATGCACGCAAAAGGCTTCCACTATTACGGAGTGGGCCATAGCCCCAAGGGGCAATCTGTGCAGGAAAGCATTGCAGCGCTAAACCTAAGTCCCATGGAGAAATCGCTTGCTCATTAAAGAATGTGAATGGAAAGACCTGATCGAAAAAAGGCTCGACCAGCTCATCGCTGAAACACCCTCTTTGCCCTATGCGCATCTGTTTTCAGCGGCCCGCTATTCGCTCCTCTCTTCCGCTAAAAGGATCCGTCCTCTTTTGTTGTTTGCAACACTTGAGACATATCAAATCCCCATTGAACATGGGATCGATCCTGCCTGCGCCATTGAAATGGTCCACACCTACTCTCTTATCCATGACGACCTTCCTTGCATGGACAATGACGATTACCGACGGGGAAAGCCGACGCTGCACAAAGTCTTTCCAGAGTCCCACGCCCTTTTGACCGGCGACTTCCTTCTGACCCACGCCTTTGAGATCCTATGCAGGACATCCCATTTGACCGATGGGCAGAAAGTGGCCTTGGTCCAGACCTTGTCCAAGCATGCCGGAAGCCATGGAATGATCGGAGGCCAGGTCATCGACTTGTTTGCAGAAAACAAAACAATCGATTGGCCGACCCTTGAGCTGATGCATTACTGCAAAACAGCCTGCCTGATCATTGCAGCCCTCGATTGCGGCGCCATCATAGCCAAAGCTCCGCTTAACGACAGGTCCATTCTCCAGTCCGTTGGAAAAAAGATGGGGATCGCCTTCCAAATCATCGACGATCTCCTAGACGTCACCGGCTCTTTTTCAGAAATGGGCAAACTGGCCGGCTCTGACGAACACAAGAAAAAGGCGACCTCGATCTCTGTTTTAGGCATCCAAGCAAGCAAAGAAAAAGCCGAAGACCTTTACGCTCAAGCCGAAAAAGAGCTTAGAACGCTTAGTCAACCAGCTCCGCATCTTTCCTCGCTCTTTAAGCAGCTCATCCGCCGTTCTAAATAAACAAATTGCTATCATTCTTATCTAATTTAACATCAGGTATAATGCTGTTAAAAAAAAGGCATTTATATGGCAGCTGTTTCAAGTTCTTATTATTGTTTTTTACCAGCCGGCAAACCTGATCCGCGCCTGCCGCGCCCTGAAGGAGAGGATACGCGTCCTTGGGTCGTTCAATCTCCGCAAAAAAGGAATACCTGCTGGTATTATGGCTTAAAGATCATTCGGGAACAGTACGGCAAAGATCCCCATCCATGTTTTGCCGAAAAACGGAATTTGGAAAAAATAGGATCGGACCGGCGCAAATTACAAACGCTCCAAGATAAATCCTATCAACAAAGTTTAGCGATCGCTAACCAGCTTGCAACAGATCCCAACTATGCCCATCGAAAAATGAATACACTGGAAGGAGCGAAGGCATTTCTTCCAAGGATTCAAGAATTGCAATCCTCCACATCTCCGGAAGTTCGAGCAGAAGCGTCCGGGCTTTTTAAAATGCTCTCTCCTTTTTGCAGCCAAGCGAAATTCGATGATCTTCATGAATTTTTAAAGAACGACAATTTTACTAAGCGCAACTTGTTCAACACGATCTTCCTTAATAAGCTCGGCCTCAAGCCAGAGGATATGTATTCTGAAGAACACTGTGAAGGGTATAGCAGCAAGAGCTGGGACGAGATGACGGCCATTGAAAAAGGGCCATATCTTGACAGCTTAGCTTTCCGCGCTTCCTATCAAATCTGCTACGAGCTTCCCGAATCGCCTTGGCATCCTTCCATGCAGATCTCCAGCTTAATTTCTGCATTAGAAACTTTTGGCTCCCATTATGTGAAAGGGATGTTTGGAAAATCGTTTTACAAATCAGCGCCTTTAACCATGAAGGACAAAGTTCAAGACCGCACAATATGGTATTGGCCGACAGGAGCTGAACGGATAGAGCTTGGAAAATCGCATAGTATCGTCATCGTCGGAGCAAGGGAAACAGAAAGCTCTCCCGGAGGACTTGTTTATTTCATCGATCCTTTAGACGGCAGCGATCCCAGCAACCCAGAACAACAGAAAATCTACGCCATGTCTTACAAGCGTCTTTGCGAAAGCATCGTTAACTTAAAGCAGGAAATCAGAATTTCACCAGAAGACGGCTCTATTGTTTATTCCAGCGATGTCAACTATGCCCTCTGCAAAAGCAGATCTCCATCCGGTTCCCCCCTTTCCGATGGAGCGAGCTCCTCCAGTAGTACGCTCGAAAGAAGACCATAGTCAAAAGAACCCAGAAATCGACGAAGCCATATTATTGGGATAGGTTCAACAAGATCAATTGAAAAATTGACAGGCATTCTTACTTTTGGTAATAATACTTGAGTGGATTTGAATAGCATTTAGTGCTATTTGGAAAAAAGGAATGGTGAACAAAATGAGCTTAAATGAGTTTTCCCCGAATTCAGCTCTACCTGCACCTGCAGCAGATGCTACTGCAAAAGAGCTTTTTTTCTATGAACTCTCGAAGAGGGCTTTCGACATCCTCTTCAGCTTGGTCGTTCTGGTCTGCGGACTTCCCATCTTTGTTGTGCTGGCCATTATCATCAAGGCCACTTCGCCAGGCCCCGTCTTCTACACCAGCAAGCGGATCGGCAAAGATGGAAAGCTTTTCACCTGCTGGAAGTTCCGAAGCATGTTCTGCGATGCGGAACACCGATTGACACAGCTGCTAGCAGAAAATCCCCACTATCGAAGGGAATGGAAAAAGTACTTCAAGCTGAAAGAAGACCCTCGGCTGACAAAGATTGGCAAATTTCTCCGCAAGACCTCTCTTGATGAGTTTCCTCAGTTTTGGAATGTCCTGGTCGGCGATCTGAGCTTGGTCGGCCCAAGGCCGTTTCTCCCTAACGAGATGAATGCGATCAAACAAGTGATTGGCAAGCAGACCCAAGCGCTGTTCTCGGTAAAACCTGGGATTACAGGGATTTGGCAGACATCCGGAAGAAGTTTTTTGACCTTTGAGCAACGGATCCTGCTCGATTTGAACTACCTTAATCTGCGCTCTTTTCTCTTTGACTTGACCATCATCGGTAAAACGATCCCGATGCTTGTCCATCCAAAGGGGGCCTTTTAGCTTTTAACCTGAGTTTTGGATTTATCTTATAGAGGATTGCCTCAGATTTTAAGGGGATTTTTGTGAATTTTGGCGCGTTCAATAGCTGGAAGCCCCTATGAACGCGCCAAAATTTGTAAAAATCGCTCAAAAGATGGGGCAAGGCTCTATGAGAGAAACCCAAAATTCAGGTTTTTAATGCGCAACATCCCATTATGGTTTCCTTTTTCTCTGGCCGCCCTCATGGCCGTATTTGGAACCGTTTTTTTTCCAAATATCCGCCTGCTCGCTTTCGCTCCTTTTTTTGCCCTTGTCTACAATCGAAAGTCCTTTGTCTCATCCCTGTGGATAGCCACTCTGTGCGGGATTTGCGTCGACCTGCTCTGCTCTCAGCTTAAGTTCGGCCTCTACGCGCTGAACTACTGCTTAACAACTATTTTCATTTACAAACAAAAGAAGCATTTTTTTGAAGACAAGCCGATCGCCCTTTGCCTATTTACAGCACTGGTCAGCTGCGCTTCCACGTTCCTGCAGCTCATGCTAACCTACGCCTTCGACAAAGGACTTCCCTTTACATGGAAGCTAGCCTTAAGCGATTTGGTCGTTATGCCGATCGTTGATGCCGTTTACGCCTTTGTGTGGTTTTCCTGCCCGATGCAGTTTTACACCTTTGTCCAAAAGGGAGGGCTTCGAGCCCTCTGGCGTCGGATCCAAGTCTATTTTCATCTGATCGAATCCGATTAAGAAGCAAAGTCGTTTTGCAACAGCCTCACATCCATAAACTATTGAGTTCTTGGTCTAAACGCTCCAATGCGTCCAATTTCATTTCTTTCGGAGCAGAAAACCCTTCCAAGTCCAAAAAACCAACTCTGCCAAAATCGCTGTGGCCTCTCAAAGAAGGATCAAGACCTGCTTTGACATGCTCGTCATAGAGGAAATAGTGGAGGCGCTGGGCTAGACTTTGATTGGGATACTTTTGACCTGGAGAAGCTAAGAACTGAGCTTTAGGTTCTATTTCAGAAAGCTGGTCCATCAGCCTCCTTACCTGGTCAATCTGATCAGATAAGACCGCTTCCCGAATGGCGCCGATCAATGCCTTGATCGTAGCGCGTTTGATGATCTCTGCACGCTCAAACGGCGTTGCATTACAAATGATCCTTCGATCTGAGAATTGAGCGAACTGGTTTAAAAATGCCGCTCGGCCGTAGTCGTCATGCGGTTGAAATTTGCGGAACTGGACATGCATGTGGTACATCAGCCCATACATCACATGGACAGCTTCAGGATTGCTCTTTTCTAAAGCATTGACTTGCTCCGTTAGAATTTCGATCGCATTCTCCTCTTCGGTAAAGAATCCCATTGTACTAAGAGCTGCAACAGCATTAAGCTTCTGGATTAAAGCTTCTGATAATTCCGCAGCAGGCAAAGGCGGGGCGACTGAAGAAGAAACCGCTTGCTGATGGACCGGATCACCAATCGGACCTGATGAACTGGAGCAGGTAGGGACTGCTGGCGCAGGTGCGTGTTGTTGAGGATCCAAAGCTGCATCTAATTTTTCTTGGAGGGACTGAGCAACCAATTCTCGATCGGGAGAATCCTCTGGAAAAACACTGCGAACAGCACGAGCGATATCATCTGGATGCGCATCTTCGGTAAGGGCTCTCTGGCCTCTTATCCATTGCGGACACACAACTTCTGGCTTATAGCTTCCAACGCCGCCATTCCGTTCCCTTGTCAGCCCATTCAATGTGCGAATAAAATCGAGAAAAAGACGATTGCGTTGAGAATCTCGCAGCAAAAGAGGGAAGATCTGTTTTTGTGTTTCGATATTACCGGTTGCGACAGCTTCAAGAAATTGCTCCCTCGACTTAGACCTGATCTCAACGATGATCTGAGAAAGGCAATTGCGGACCTCATCGACTAGCTGATTGACTTCTTGTCTAGTCGATTCAGAAGAAACCTCGCGGACTACGACAAATCGGTTCAAAGTAATCAACAAAGGCAATAAATGATCAAAGTCGGCAGACAAGCCCTTCCTCGAAAAGAGAAGATTCTCGGCAATGCTTGTAAAATCCTCACGGAAGGACGCAAGATAAAGCATGTCCATCGCGTTTAGAGCTTTTCCTAGTTGTTCAAGCTGACTAGGGGAAGCGTCTTTGCGTTGCGACAACTCGATCACACGCCCTCGGAGATATCCTTCAGCTTCCGTCAATGCATCGATCTTTGTTTTTCCTGGAATTGCCAGCACGTCGTTAAAAATGCTGCGGCATTTGAGTTCGAGTTGCTCTAATTCTGATTGAAATGATTGGCTGTGTTCAGCATTTCCGCCAAGCACTCCATTGATCAGTTCCACTCTAGCAGCGGCAAGGGACTCAACTTTTTGAAAGGAGTCTTGAATGCTCTGAAGGACTTCGGCAGACAAATCATCAATAATCGGGGCAAATTCCATTAGAGTTGCCAAGGAAACGGCTATCTCATCGACAGACCCCAGTTCTGTTAGCAGAGACTGAATATCTTGTTGCGAACCTACACTGTTAACCATTAACTCTAAACGACTTAGATGATCTGCTATCTGTTGAGCCTGTTGCTGGATTTCTATAGCCATAATAAAATTTCCTTGTTTTGTAATTAATATATATAATATATTACAAAAATTATAGCACATAATTAAAATTAAATAAACATTATTATTAAATTAAAATATTTTATTTACATAACGAAACGAGATAGTCATATTCCACCTTTTAAAATGCCCCTGCAACAATTTTCTTGTTTTTTGCACGAATCGCTGTAAGATGTGTTTATGCAAACAATTGACAACTCCCATCTGACCTTTATCGCCATCCAAGCAGCGCTTTCAGCTGGCGAGCTCTTGCGGAAAGGTTTTGGAACCTCGTTCCAAATCGAATCAAAGCCTGGAAAACAGAACCTTGTGACCGAATATGACAAGGCATCAGAAAAATGCATCCTCTCTCTGATCGGAAAAGAATTTCCCAGCCACCGCTTTCTCGCAGAAGAAAGCGGAAGCTCCCCGCCATCGAATAGCTCGATCGTCTGGATTATCGATCCTTTAGACGGCACATTGAACTTTGCACACCGCATTCCCGTCTTTACCATCTCGATTGCAGCAGCGATCGAAAAAGAGGTGGTCTCGGCAGTAATCTACCAACCGATGACGCAAGAACTCTTCGTCGCAGAAAAAGGGAAAGGGGCCTATTTGAACGGCAACAGGATCGCTGTAACGAAGACAACAAAAATCGATGAAGCTATGATGGCGACCGGATTTCCCTACAACGTCGATCAAAACCCGCTGCGCTGCATCGAACGGTTTGCCAATATGACGCAGCTTGGCGTTCCTATCCGCCGGTTAGGCTCCGCTGCATTAGACCTCGCCTATGTCGCTGCCGGCCGTTTTGACGCTTATTGGGAAGTTACCCTGCACCCATGGGATATGGCAGCAGGAAAGCTCCTCGTCGAAGAAGCTGGAGGACAAGTGACCCATTGGGATGGAACGGTCCACCAGATCTTCTGTCACGAGAGCATTTTGGCAACCAACCAAAAGCTCCATGCTTCGATGATCGCCCATCTCAACCAGTCCAAAGAGTGGAAATCGACGCCATGATTATCGACGGTTCAGCCATTGCAAAACAGATCGAAGGGCAGGTTCAAAGTGCGATTGCCCATCTTAAAAAACGCCGCCCAGGTCTTGCCTTTGTGTTAGTCGGCGAAAACCCAGCATCGCGCAGCTACATCCGGATGAAGAAGAAAAAATGCGGCGAGGTCGGCATTGTCTCTTTCGACCGGGAATTTTCTGCAGCAATCTCAGAACAGCAGCTCCTTGATGAGATCAAGCAGCTCAATGACCATCCTGAAGTGGACGGGATCCTCGTCCAGCTTCCCTTGCCCGAGCATTTGAACACATCCTCTGTGCTGACCGCTATCGATCCCGCAAAAGATGTCGACGGGTTCCATCCGGTCAATATAGGAAAAATGCTGCTCGGAGAACATGGAGGCTTTTTCCCTTGCACGCCGCTTGGAATCCAGGTCCTGCTCACACGGTCCCAAATTCCCATTCTAGGCAAACATGTCGTCATTGTCGGCAGGAGCAATATTGTCGGCAAGCCGCTAGCCGCCATCCTCATGCAGAAAGAGCCTCATTGCAATGCCACTGTCACGATCGCCCACAGCTTATCGGAACATTTAACCGAGATCTGCCGGAGCGCGGACATCCTCGTTGCCGCTCTTGGCCGCCCCCGTTTTATCAAGGCCTCGATGGTCAAAAAAGGGGCTGTCGTCATCGACGTAGGGATCAATCGGGTTGCCGGCTCAGCTAAGCTCGTCGGAGATGTTGATTTTGAAGAGGTAGCACCGATTGCTTCTGCGATCACCCCTGTCCCTAAAGGGGTTGGGCCGATGACGATCGCCATGCTCCTCTCAAATACCCTCCTCAGCTACCAACGACGTGTTAATTAATCGGGAAAAGCCGTATAATCCGAGACAAATATGAAAAGAACAGTTTTTTTCGACCTTGGCAATGTCATCTTATTTTTTGATCACCAAAAAATGTTCCGGCAGATCGCCGAGTTCAGCCAAATCGACCTAAAAACGATCACCGATTCGGTGGCCAAGTATTTCGATCCTTTTGAAAGGGGCGAGATCAATAGCCGCCACATCCACCGCTTCCTTTGCGAGGCCTCTGGCAAAAATCTCGATTACAAAGGACTTCAGCTCGCCTTATCGGACATCTTCGAGCCCAACGAACCGATGGTCTCTTTAATTAAAAAATTAAAGAAGAACAAGGTCCCTCTGTTCCTTTTGTCCAATACATGCGATGCCCATTTTGATTATGCCTATACCCACTACCCGGTCCTCCACCTCTTTGACGGCTATGTCCTATCCTATGAGGTAGGAGCGAGAAAGCCCGAGAAAAAAATTTTTGAAAAAGCGCTTGCAATTGCAGCTTGCCGTGCCGAAGATAGTTTTTATACCGATGATGTGCCCGAGTACATCGAAGCTGCAAAACAATTAAACATCGATGCTGAAGTTTTTACGCATCACAACCGATTAACCGAGCAACTCGTTGCTCGAGGCCTTATTGAGTAAACAACTCCGCCTAAAGGCAGGAGCTTTATAGTCAGCACTTAGCTGCCACCTGCGTGCGGTTTACGGCACACGTTGCATTGGGAAAACCCAAAGCAAGCCTGCAAAGATTTCGACTGGCATTCC
>JAFEGF010000005.1 GCA_018240225.1 Verrucomicrobiota bacterium | reverse complement strand
AGCGCAAGGGGTTGTTTTTAACCTCTTCCGGAGGAAGTCCGATCCGCACAGGGATCCTTTGGACGATCTTGATCCAGTTGCCCGTTGCGTTCTGCGGAGGGAGGACGGAAAAGACGCTTCCCGTGCCGCCGCCGATCCCGATCACGGTGCCGTGGAACGGAACGCTCGATCCCCATAGGTCGGCATAGACCTCGACCGGCTGGCCGATCCGCATCTTGGATAACTGGACTTCTTTAAAGTTCGCATCGACCCAGACCTGATCAAGAGGGATGATCGCAAGCATCGGCTCTGATACTTTCACTTGCTTGCCGACCTGGACATTGCGTTGGGCGATCAGGCCTGTTACCGGCGATAAGATCGTGCAGCGGTTCAAGTTGACGTAGGCCTCTTTTAGCTTCTCTTTTGCAAAGAGGACTTTGGGATGGGTCTCTACAGTTGTGTTTTCGATTTGTGCAATAGCGGAGATGTATTGGTGCTCTGTTGAAACGAGATCGGCATAGGAAGCTTGCAGGGCTGCAGCAGCATGCTCCAAATCTTCTGTCGAAACCGCTCCTTCCTCAATAAGACCTTGCCGGTGCTCGAAGTCTTGTGCGCTTCGGATAAAGATCGCCTTGTTCCTGGCAATGTCGGCCCGCAGCTGCTCGACCTTTTCAAACATCGCGACCACATCGCGGATGGCATTCCCGAGGTCTGCGCTCGCTTTATCGAGTGCGATCGTCGCATCTGTTTTATCGAGCTCGACTAAAATTCTTCCCTTAACGACATAATCGGTGTCATCTGCGGTGATCGCTGTCACTACGCCTGGGACTTGAGGTGTTAGGAAGACCATGTTGCCGCCGACATAGGCATCGTCGGTGTACTCGTAGAACCGGCTATAGAACCAATAGTAGCAAAAATAGGCTGCGCCAAGCACCGCAAGGACGGCAATGGAGTTGATAAGGACTTTTTTTGCCTTGCTATTGTGCGGAAGAGGGGGAGTTGCTTCGCCGCTCATGAGCGCACCGCCTGATCATCCGAATGATTGATAGGGGTCAAGCCGGCCAGCTCTTTTTGAGCGCCCGCTTCGTATCCCCCTCCAAACGCCTTGATCACCTTGAGGACGGCAAGCAGATAGTCCCGGCGCAAGTTTACCGTCGAGAGCCTTTGGTTCAAGACCTCTTCTTCCATATCAAGGACATTTAGGTAATTGCTGATCCCTTTTTCATACTGCAGCTGCTTGAGCCGGTATTGGTCGACGGCGACATCAAGTGTCGAGAGCTGGATGTCGAGTTCTTGAAATTTTGTCCGGAGCAAGACGAGCTGGTCGGCGACATCTTTGGCCGCATGCAGCAGCAGATCGTTGTAGGCGAACACAGCTTCATTGTAGCTTGCGACTTTAGAGCGTAAGTTCGCCCTCAGCCTTCCTCCGGTAAAGATCGGCAGATGCAGAGCAGGCTCTAGCCCTCCCATATGGCTGGACCATTTGAACAAGTCGTTAAAGGCCAAGCTCTCAAGGCCGGCAAATGCCGATAAGTTGACATTCGGATAGAAATCCGCTTTTGCCACGCCGATCTCTTTTGCTGCCGATTCGACTTTCCAGATCTGCGCTTGCAGATCAGGGCGTCTGGCGAGAAGATCGATCGAAAGATCCAGGGGAAGGGCAAAAGGCTGGTCGAAGGAAGCGGAAAGAGGCAAAAGCAAGTCTGGGCTGTCAGGACCTTGTCCGATCAGCATCTTGATCTGGTTTTGATTGAAAGCGATCTCCCGTTCCATCGCGATCAACAGCTGTTCGACCAAATAGACATTTTTTTCCGAGTCCAAAACGGGAAAGTCGGGATCGATCCCCCATACCAGACGGGATAGGGAAAGCTCGTATAGGTCGGATCGCTCTTTGAGCCTGTCTTTCAGAATGGACATGGCAGCAAGGTTGGCTTGCAGCTGGAAGTAGGTCTGAGCGATAAAGGTTGTCAGGACTAACTCCGCTTGGGCCTTTTCTGCAGCTGATGTCCTCATTTCTCCGAGGGCCGCTTGGAACCGTTTTCGGTTTTTTCCCCAAAAGTCAAACTCGTAGGAAAAGTTAAGCGTTAAGTCGATCTGGTTGACTGTCGCAGGGACATTGATCCCTGGAGTGACGGGATAGAAGGAACGGACGAATCCATTTTTGCTGAAATACTGCCATTGCTCATCGTAGTTCATATCCAGCTTAGGAAAGAGGCTGGACCTTTGTTTTTTTGCCATTTGCTCGGCAAATTGGACCTTGGCCTCTGCTTGCTTGAGGTTTGGGCTGTCTTTCAAAGCGATCTCGATTAGTTCATTGAGCTGGGGATCGTTGAACGACTCCCACCATTTGTCAGATGGCCACTCTCCGACTTCAAAGTCTTGCCCAGCAAGGGCAGTTTCCGCAACGTTCTTTAAGGAAATGGAGCTTGAGACCTGGGCAAGGTCATGGTCTGGAACAGAAGCGCACCCGCAAAGCCCCAAAAATGCAGTAAATAGAAAATGAAAGGAAATACGCATAGGTGCAATTGTCCCACAATAAATGGTTCCTTTCTTTGCTCATAAATTAAAAATATTTAAAACAAAACAGAAATAAGAGCACGTATTAATTAATTGTGGATTGAATTGTTGCACCGCCAAGGCAAATAGGCCCATCGTAGAAAACGATTGCTTGGCGCGGGGTAATTGCCCGTTGGGGCTTTAGAAAGCGGACATAGACCTTTCCTTCTTCGATCCGCTCAATCACACACGCTTGGTCCGGCTGCCGATAGCGCACTTTTGCCGTGCAAGCAAAAGGGAGCTGTGGAGGAGCGCCTAAGACCCAGGAAGCTTCGGTCGCAACAAGCTCTTCTGCATAGAGAGCTGGATGGTCGGTCCCTTGTTCGATTAAGACGACATTACGCTCCACGTCTTTTCCGACGACAAACCAGGCATCGCCAGGCCCGCCGATGGCAAGCCCTTTCCTTTGTCCGATCGTATAGTAGGCGATCCCATCGTGCTGTCCGATCACTTCCCCTTTGAGATTTTCGAAATTGCCTTTTTGGTAGGCCAGGTACTTTCCGAGGAACTCCTTAAAGTCCCTCTTTCCGATGAAGCAGATCCCTGTACTGTCCTTTTTTTCTGAAGTGGCCAGGTTGTGCTCTTTAGCGATTTGGCGTACCTGAGGCTTCTCTATGCCTCCGATCGGAAATAGCACTTTGCTTAATGTCTTCGATTGGATCGTGTAGAGAAAATAGCTCTGGTCTTTATTGCAATCGAAGCCTTTCAGCAGCTGGAAAGAGCCGTCTCTGTTTTCGATTTGGCAGTAATGCCCGGTTGCTAAATAATCGGCGCCGAGGCTCATTGCCTTTTCAAAGAAGACCTTAAACTTGATCTCCCGGTTGCATAAGATGTCAGGATTAGGAGTATATCCCAGTTTCAGCTCTTCAAGGAAGTGGGAAAAGACGTTGTCCCAGTACTCTTTGACGAAGTTGACCGTGTAGCAGGGGATATCGATCTGCTGGCAGACCTTGACGACATCCTCGTAATCTTGGGTCGATCGGCACACGCCATCCGGATTTTTCTCTTCCCAATTCTTCATGAACAGGCCGATGACGTTGTAGCCTTGCTCTTTAAGCAGCACGGCGCAGACAGAGGAGTCGACCCCACCTGACATGCCTACGACAACAGTTTTTGAGTTCATGATGCTTCCTTACTTTAAGGGAGCAGTATAGAGGATGTGAAAATTTAAATTCAATTGGTTTGGGTTGGTTTTTTTAAATCAGATGTATTTACTGAAATGTTTTTATTTTCAATTTGTTTGTTTTTAATTACAATTTTAATTTTATCCAAGAAGAAATAGTTAACTGCCTATTCGTTTTGCGGATTAGAGAGCGCAGAACCCGCTGAGACAAGAAAAACCTTTTTTTTGCGCGGGATCTGTGCTCTCAAGTCGGATAAAAGATTAGACGCCCGGCATTATGTATTTGCGGATGGTATCGATGTCCAATCGCTTAACAATAGGTGATAGGCCTGCCATCTTGTGCGCCGATTGCCGGACAGTTTGTTCGAATTGATCCCGGTCAACCTTAAAATCAGCGATCTTAATTCCCATCTTCGCCGTGAACTGGGCTTCTGCTTGTCGACATTCTAACTGGAAGTAAGCTGCCATCTGCTTTGTGAAAATCTGGTAAGGATTGATTGGCGGCGCGTTAAATTCATCAACCATAAAGTCGTTCATTTCACCTTCTGTCAGACCGCGTGCTGGAGCTCCAAATGCAATATACCGTTTATTCACAACATCGGAAGGGCTGATGCACACAGCATGAAATCCTTTGGATTCTCCATTAGGATGCTTAATGGTGTATAAAGGGATGTTCGAGAAATAGACATTGTCTCCAAGATTCGGAGAGATTGCATCTGGGGAGAGCATCTCTTCTTTTACAAATCCAAGAGAATAGAGAGGAGTCTTTAATACATGAGGATGGAGTTTAAGCGGAGATTGACCTTCCGCAGAAAAGATCTCATTGAAGCGGGCTTCTCCAAGGACATCTATTAATGTTTCATACATGGCAAGTTCGACAGCGCTTCCGCAGTCGGTAAATGAAAATTGCCCTGTTTTCACATTTTCTAAAGCTTGGGATGGCAGGCATTCGGGTTTGATTTGATAAGAACTTGGATCAATTTTTGTGAGGGTTGCTGGGTTTGGTTGCGAAATAAATCCTTTAGGTGGGAAACCATGAAAGAAGGCGTCCTTTGTTCTCAGCCATTCCATGCGCTTTCCTTGACCGTGTTTTTCTAAAGCCGCTGCGTAATCATTGGGATACCAAGGTCCTGTTGCCAGCTCTTTCAACGAGGCGGCATGTTTCCTCTGATCATAGGAAGCGACAATGTCTGTAAACTTTCGGATCATCAGCTGATTGACAGCTTCTTCAGTCACCTGCTCATGCGCCCAGCCAGGGGAAGCTGCGGGAGCTGATTGATCAGCGATAGGCGGTAACATTGATGATATAGATGAATTGCTTATTTTTGGCGCCATTATTTATCCTTAGTTAAGGATTGATTTTGTTAGTTAGTGATAATTTTAGTTTGTTGTTTGTTTTAATTCAATGTTATATCAATTTTCACTGTTAATTAAAAATTTTAATTGGTTTAATATAAATCACTGATTGCGATATCTCTAGGCTTAGGATAGAAATCAGGAGCAAGGGATGGAGGTTCCAATCGATCAAAGCAGGTATTTGGAAGGGGATTTGGAGGTGCCGCAATGAGGCTTGTAACAGCAGACATCGATTGGCTGCGGACACGCGATAAGGGCCCAGTGGGCCTTTACAGTGCAAAGCCGTTGAAGTGCTTTTATGGCATGAACCAGGCATGCCAAAAACCGATTTTTCATGTTGTTAGTTTATATATCGGATCTGGCACAAGTTAGCTGGAAGAAGCTGCTCTTGCAAGCAGCCTCAAATTCATTGAATTTTCAGACAAGCCGAAGTATTAAGCCCGGCTTTGAAGAGCATCATTATTTGTGAGATTGGGGAGTTGGGTTCCCTTGCATATGTTTATGAATTTCGGCAATATTCAACCGTCTGACGATAGGATGTAAGCCGGCCTTTTCGTGATTTGATTCATTGGCTACTTTATTAAAATCATGACGAGTGATCGTTAAATCCTCGATCTTCAGACCAGTACTCTTTGTAAACTCAGCTTGTGTTTGCTTGCTTTCTAATTCAAAGTGCGCGGCCATCTGTTTTGAAAAAATGAAATAAGGATCGATGGCTTTCGTATTAAATTCTTCGATCAATAAATCATTTATTTCCTCTTCACTTTTCCCATTTGCCGGTGTTCCAAATGCGATATACTTTTTATTATTGGCATCGGAAGCGCTGATGCAAAGGGTATGAAATCCTGTATACTCTCCGTTAGGGTGCTTCGGGTGGTAGAGAGGGATGTTTGAGAAATACACATCATCACCCAAATTAGGCGAGAAATGATTAGCATTCAGCATTGCTTCTTTTACAAATCCCAGAGAGTAAAGAGGTGTCTTTACTAGATGAGGATCCAGTTTTAGGGGATTCGGACCTTGAGCAGAAAAGATTGTGTTGAACCGGTTTTCTCCAAGCACTTCTTTTAATGTATCATACATCGCTATTCCGATAGTGCTTCCACAATCGAAGAAACTAAATTGTTCAGTTTTCACATTTTGTAGACCTTGAGATGGAAGGCAATCGGCCTTGATTTGATAAGAACAAAAGTCTGAGCCTGTAAGCGTTTCGCGACTAGGAAGCTGTACAAACCCTTTTGGAGGGAAGCCGTGGAAGAAGGCATTTTTTCCTTTTAGAAACTCAAGTCTTTTTCCTTGCCCATGTTTCTGTAAAGCATAAGCGTAATCATTGGCATACCAAGGGCCTGTTGCCAGATCTTGAAGCCGATTAGCTGGTTTCTTTTTGTCGTAGGAATCGACAATTTCTGTGAATTTTTGGACTAGCAGCTGATTGACAGATTCCTCCGTCACCTTTTCTTTTGACCAGCCTGTCGAAGGTGGAATAGAAGATGAAGAAGTTGATGTAAAATTTGTATTAGTTTGTATCGCCATTTTATTTATCCTTATTAATTTTGTTTTTATAAAACTTATTTAATTATATTTGTTTTTTTAATTAAGTGTAGTTTTATTAAAATATTAGTTTGTAAAATTAAAATTTTAATTTGTTTAATATAAATCACTGATTACGATATCTATAGGTTTAGGATAGAAAGCAGGAGTTAGAGATGCAGGTCCCTATTGATCAAGGCAGGCATTTGGAAGGGGATTTGGAGGTGCCCCAAGGGGCGTTTGGGATCGTCGTTTTTGCCCATGGGAGCGGCAGCAGCCGGCATAGCCCGCGCAACAAGCATGTCGCTAAAACCCTGCAAAAAGGGGGGCTTGCTACCCTTCTCATCGACCTATTGACGATGGACGAGGAGGAAGAGGACATGGCGACCGCCCATTTGCGCTTTGATATCGGGTTGTTGACAAAGAGGCTGTGCGCTGTCACCGATTGGCTGATGAAGGATAAGAAGGCTGCCCACTTGCAAATCGGCTATTTCGGTGCGAGCACGGGGGCTGCTGCGGCCCTTTCCGCCGCGGCGGAAAAGAAAGGGGCGGTCAAAGCTGTAGTATCAAGAGGAGGAAGGCCCGACCTTGCAACACATCTTCCGCAAGTCGAAGCTCCCACACTATTGATTGTCGGCGGGTATGATGTTCCGGTGATCGGCATGAATGAAGAAGCGCTGGAGCTTCTCCAGTGTGAAAAGAAGCTTATCATTGTTCCCAAAGCGACCCATTTGTTTGAAGAGCCGGGCGCTCTTGATCAGGTGGCGCAGCTAGCTCTGAGTTGGTTTAGTCAGCACCTGAAGTAAGGAAGACGGGATGCCTTGGAAAGAAATTCTTCTAGCTCTTGTGATCTTTGTCTTAAGTTTTTTCAGCGTGGTCAGCGGCGGGATCGGCCTGCTTTCTCGACCCGTTCTGATCATGTTTGGACTTCCTCCTAATGTGGCCATCGGGACATTCCGCGTTTCCAACCTGATCGCCCGCATCGGAGGAGCTCTTTCCTTTATTCAGCAGCGTAAAACTTTGGAAATCGATTGGAAGCTGGCATTCCATCTGTTCATCCCTTCTTTTTTAGGAGGGATTATTGGAGCGGAGATTGTTTCGTTCGTCAATCCCCATTTACTGAAAATGATCTTAGGGATTTTCATTGTATTGATCGGACTGATCTTGCTTGTGCGCAAAGACATCGGAATTGTTTCCCGCCATACGAAAATGTCTAAGGCAAAGCAGGCAGTCGGCATCATCTCCACGCTTGTCATTGGGATTATTGCGGCATTCGTCGGGGGATCTGGAATTCTTTTTGCTTATCTGCTTATTTTAAATTATGACAAAAGCTACCTTTCGTCAGCTCCAGTCCGCAAGCTGGCAAATTTCGGCAGCGCATTGAGCTCGTCGCTTTTGTTTGTTTGGTATGATATTGTGGATTGGAAGCTGATGGTGATTATTTTGATTGCAGGCGGCCTTGGCGAATATTTCGGTGGGCGCTATCAGATCCAAAAAGGGGAAGTGTGGATTAGAAGAGTGACCCTTGCTGTGATTTTCGCAGGCGGCGCGGCGATGTTTTTTTTATAGGAGCAAGAAGACGATGGAACACCAGCCTTTTTCATTTTGGCATTGGAGTGCAGCAAAGCTGATGGAAAAGCTGCGTGCTTCTTCGCTCGGGCTCGATAGTAAAGAAGCTGCCATCCGATTAAAGAAGTTGGGAGCTCAGCACATCCGTGCAAAAAAAAATTCCATGCTGGTCCTTTTTTTAAGCCAGTTCAAGAGTCCATTGATCCTTCTTCTGCTCGTCGCTGCGATCCTATCGTTTTCGCTGAAGGACAAGACAGATGCGATCATCATCTTAGTCATCGTGCTCGGCAGCGGGATCTTGAGCTTTTTCCAAGAAAGGGGAGCCACTCTTGCTGTCAGCAAACTGCTTGCCATAGTGCAGGTCAAAGCTTTGGTCATCAGAGGCGGGCATACCATCGAGGTCCCTATGGAAGAGGTGGTTCCCGGCGATATTGTCCTGTTAAGCGCTGGGGACATGATTCCCGGAGACTGTTTCATTTTGGAATCGAAGGATTGCTTTGTCGATGAAGCGACTCTGACCGGAGAGACCTTCCACGTCGAAAAAAAAGAGGGGGTCTTGCCTGAGGACACCCCGCTTGCAAAACGGACGAACACGTTGTTCATGGGAAGCCATATGGTCAGCGGAGCCGCAAAAGCGCTCGTTGTCTTTTCAGGAAAGCAGACTGAGTTTGGCAAAGTTGCCGAACGGCTGAAACTCCGCCCTCCGGAGACCTCCTTTGAAAATGGGCTGCGCCATTTCGGCTATTTGCTATTGGAAGTCACGCTGATCCTCGTGATCGCCATTTTTGCGTTCAACATCTATTTGCACCGTCCCGTCCTGGAATCCTTTATGTTTGCGCTGGCCTTGGCGGTTGGATTGACGCCGCAGCTTCTTCCTGCGATCGTCAGCATCAATTTAGCAAGGGGCGCCAAACGGATGGCCAAAGAAAAAGTGATTGTGAAGAGGCTGTCCTCCATCGAAAACTTTGGCAGCATGAACGTGCTATGCGCAGACAAGACGGGAACACTGACCGACGGTGTAGCCCAGCTTGATGGGTGGGTCGACTGCGAAGGCGCTTATTTTGATGAGGTCCTTCAATTCTCTTATCTGAACGCATCGATGCAAACAGGGTATTCCAATCCGATCGATGAAGCCATTGTGAAAAAAAAGAAAGAGTTTGGGAATTGGCACAAGCGGGACGAGATCCCATACGATTTCATCCGGAAACGGCTGAGCGTCTTGGCATCCGATGGGAAAGAGCTTGTCATGATCACCAAGGGGGCCTTTTCCCATATGCTTCCGATTTGTTCAAAGGCCCGCAAAGCAAATGGCGAAGAGGTCCCAATCGAATCGGTCAGAGAGCCGATTGAAAAGCTGTTTTCAAGCTATTGCGAACAAGGGTTCCGGGCGATCGGAGTGGCCATCAAGAGTTGTTCGACCTCTTCGATCACGCGGGATGATGAAGACCAGATGACTTTTTTAGGGTTTCTTCTTTTCTTTGATCCTTTAAAACCGGGGATTGCAGAGACTGTCCAGCGTCTTAAAGAGATGGGTGTTTCGCTTAAGATCATATCGGGCGACCACCGGTTGGTGACAGCCCATATCTCCGAGCAGGTCGGGTTAAAGAACAGCGAGATCCTTACGGGAAGGGACATACGCCATATGTCGGACAATGCCTTAATGAAGAAGGTCCAGCATGTCAATTTGTTCGCAGAAGTTGAGCCCAACCAAAAAGAAAGGATTATTTTAAGCTTGCGCAAAGCTGGCTATGTCGTCGGGTTTTTGGGGGACGGGATCAACGATGCGACTGCGCTTCATACTGCCGATGTGGGGATCTCTGTCAATACATCGGTCGATGTCGCAAAGGAAGTTGCCGATATTGTCATGTTGAAAAAAGACCTCTCTGCGCTTCTTAGGGGAGTAAGGGAAGGGCGCAAGACCTTTGCCAATACTTTGAAGTATGTCTTTATGGCATCAAGCGCCAACTTCGGCAATATGTTCAGCATGGCGGGCATTTCAGTGTTTCTCCCCTTTTTACCCCTATTGCCCAAGCAGATCCTGCTGATGAACTTGCTGACAGATGTTCCTGAAATGACGATAGCGACCGACCATGTTGATCATGAAGTCATTGAGAAACCGGTCAAATGGGATATCAAGATGATCAAGAGCTTCATGATCCTTTTTGGCTGGATCAGCTCCCTATTTGATTTCTTGACTTTCGGCATTCTCTTGTTTGTCCTCAGGGCTCCATCAGCAGAATTTAGGACTGGCTGGTTTATCGAGTCGGTCACATCCGCTGCAGCTATTGTCCTGGTGATCCGCACCCGCAAGCCCTTTTTTGAGTCGCGTCCAAGCCCATACCTTTCATGGGCTGTGGCCGGTGTGATCGCACTGACCTTCCTGCTGCCGCTAACACCGCTTGGAACCTTATTTGGATTTGTTCCGCTGCCGCTAGGTTTCTACTGCGCAATCATTGCGATCGTCGGCCTTTACGTCTTCAGCGTTGAACTGGCCAAAAAGCAGTTTTATAAGAACCATGGTTCCCTGAAAGGGGAATTAAAAGTCAAAGCGGAAGTCCACCGTTAGTCCTTGCATGCTCAAGTCTTCAGAATCATGTTCCCAGTAAAGGCTGGGAGATCCTGAGAAGTTGGGGAATTGGTTCTGACGCCACCAGTACTGGTTCTCATAGGCCACTTTGACGCCAAAATGGTTTTGGTTGTTGTGGAAATTGACATCGTAGGCGATCCCAAGCTGAAAACCGAGCATCGGCGAGAAATGGTGCGTATCGAAATTCAGGTCGTAAATTTTTCCAGCTGCCGATGAGTTTTCTTCCTCATGCACATCAAATGTACCCCAAAGCAGAGCTCCCGTTGCCGATCCAAATAGGCCAAAGTGTTCCCCGAGGAACCATTCGCCAGTAAAACCGGCGCGCGGTCCAATGCCCCAGAAGTCATTGTGCCCATGGATGTTCAACTTCAAATAGGGGGAATCGGCAACGTAGCGGATCCTTCTGTTTTGATTGAACCAGGTCGTGACCAAGCCAAATGCAGGGCGCACCGAGAGAAACTTGCTGACGAAAAAGTTCCTTCCTAGCTCCAAATAGAGGTTGTAGAATGCGACATTCCAATGGGCGTGGGCCTTGTTCAGTGTAAGCGAAGAGATGAGGCCATCGGCAGTGATCAACGCATGGTCGCCGTGCGCCGATTTTGAATTGCTTGCATCAGTTTGGTACCATGTGAAGTTTAAATAGCCGTCCCATCCATCATGCTCGTCGAGCTGATAGCCGATCCCAACGCGGAAGCCGGGATTCCAATCGAAGTCAAGGTGCTTGAGCTTCCCTTTAAATGGGGTTGCTCCAGGAGTTTCCCGGTCGGTGTAAACGTAATCTGTTCCCCCTTCATAGAGGTTCCACCATAGAAAATCTGCTGTCGTATACCAGCCGTAGCTGTCGACTTGGGGATTAGCTGAAGCCGTCCGTGCTCCGAAGTTGCCATTTGCCGTCTCAGTACGGACCATTTGCATCTCTAATTCCAAAGCAGAGATACGGGATTGGACATCTCCTTCACCAAAAAGTTGGCCCAAGGCAATGGAGGCTCCTAAAGTCATCGATAGATTTGTCAAAAAGCGCGCTCTCATGGTTTACCCTTGGTTAAAAGTCTAATCGCACATCGAAGGTAAGCCCTTGAAGGCTTAAATCTTCATTGATCGGATTCAATTTAGGGATATTGGTTCCTGGATAATAGGGGAACTGGTTCTGCTGCCACCAGTACTGGTCCTCATAACTGAGGTTGAATGCGAGATGGTAGCGGTCGTGCCCCAAGTTCGTCTCCCAGCAGAATCCAAGTTGGAATTGTACCATTGGGACGATCCGGTCCTTGTCGAGATCGTAATCGAACCAGAGGATGTGGTTGTTTCCAGTTTGTTTCTCATGCACATCGAAATCGCCCCACATGATTGAGCCTGCCACCCTTCCAAAGAAGCTGAAGTTGCGGCAGAAATGCCAATCTCCGTTGATCCCTGCCCATGGTCCAATTCCACGAAACTCGCATCTGCCTCGAGTCTTGATGAAGATATCGGAGTCGATCCGATCCGTGTAGCGAGTATGCCGATGCTGGTCGATCCAAGCGCCTTTCAAGCCGAAGAACGGGCGCAGAGACAGGAATCTACTGACGAAGAAATGGCGCCCCAGCTCAAAGTCAAGGGTATAAAAATGGACTTTCCAAGACAGTTTTGCACTTTGCAGTCCTGATGGATAGGGAGCTAGCAAAGAGAAAAGACGGCGGTTGCTTCCTTCTTCGGCAGAGGCCCTATGAGATGTTTGGAACCAAGTGAAGTTAAAGTAAGCGTCCCATCGGTCGTGGTCAAATACGAAGCCGAGCCCTGTCCGGAAGCCAGGATCCCAGTCGAACTCCAAGTGTTTGCGTTTCCCTTTCAAAGGGAAAATAGATGTCGTGTTCGGAGAGCTGTAGGCGTAATCGGTCCCCCCTTCTTGCAGGTTCCAATAGAGAAAATCTGCTGAAACAAAGACATCGTAGCCATTGATCAGAGGGGAAGCGGACGCTGTTTTGGCACCGAAATTGCCAAAAGGAGACTTCATCGAAACTTCGCTCATCTGGGACTCGAGGATCGTCACGCGTGAATTGAGGTCCTGATCCGCATCCGCCCAAAGGGACCCTATCGCACATAAAGCGATCGGCAGTAAATTTCTAAACAGATCCTTGCTCATCGATTACCTCGGTAATGTTAAAAGTCAAAGCGCACGTTAAGAGTCAGCCCCTGAAGGCTTACATCTTCTGAAAAGCGGTCAGGATTAAATGAGCCTGCGCTTTCGAAATCGAGCATTTGGTTTTGCCGCCACCAGTATTGGAACTCATAGGCAAGCAGGATTTTAAAATGGTTGCGCGCCTCGTTCAAGTTTGATTCCCATTGGAATCCAAGCAGAAGCTGCGCAGTAGGGACGATGCTATGGAAATCGGCATTAAAATTGATCAACTCCCGATTTGCGATCGCTTCCTTTTCTTTTTCATGGACATCGAAATCTCCCCACAGCAGCGCTGCCGAGCCCATTCCATAGAAGCTAAAATGGTTATTGAAGAACCAGGTTGCGTCAACTCCTGCGCGCGGTCCAATGCCCCAAAAATTATTTTTTCTTCGGACTTTGAGGATATCGGTGCCAGAGGCCGCGATGTCTGTAAAGGAGGCCTTCACATGCTGATAGATCCATGCCGATTTGATACCGAACTCAGGTCTGACAGAGAGATACTTGCTGACAAAATAGCGGCGTCCCAGCTCAAAGTCCAACGTGTAGAAATCAAATTCCCAGCTGGCCTTTGCTCTTGTAGCATCATTGGTAAACGGAAAGCCCCAAAGAGGAATGAGGGAGCCTCCGGAAGGCGCATGCGCATGGGAGCTCTCTTCTGTCTGAAACCAGGTGAAGTTCAAGTAGCCGTCCCAGCCATCGTGCTCCTCGAGCTGGTAGCCGACGCCGACGCGGAAACCGGGATCCCAGTCAAAATTAATTTCTTTGGACTTGCCTTTAAAAGGGATATTTCCAGGTGTGGTCTTGTCGGTCAACGCATATTCGGTTCCTCCTTCGATCAAGTTCCAATAGAGGAAGTCTGCTGTCACGTAGAAACCATAGGAGTCGATCTGCGGCGCTGCTGAGGCCATCCTAGCTCCTCTTGATCCCAGCGCAGTCTGCGTTGAAATAGTGGACATTTTGGCTTCAAGTGTGGAAACGCGAGATTCTAAGTCCTGTGCATTCACGGAAATGCTAAGACCGAGGCACAGGCCTATTGTTGTGAAAAAAGCCGATTTCATCATTTCCTCTTATGTGTCAAATCAAAACTAAAACTTAACTTTTAGAGGAACAAAGGATAAAAAAAAAGAAAAATGAAAGAAAAAACAAGATGGCAGGATGGCCAGGATAAAATAGCTTCTTTTATCCTGGCCATCCTGCCATCTTGTTTTTAAACCATTGCGAAATGCCCTGAGGCGGCCTTCCGCATCGATTGTTTAAGGATTATTGGCCTTGGGCATCCATAAACGCTTGGATGCAAACGTTCATGTCTTTGCCGATGTTTCTTCCGCCCCAGTTATCGCCGCTGCCTACGCCCTGTTCATCAGGATGAGCTCCTCTATATCCATTATAGTAGTGCCAATAGACCCGTTGTACGAAATCATTAGGCAGATTAGCTAAGATTCCATTGACGATGGCCGATCTTCCTTCTGCAGGCGTTCGTTCAAAATCTTCCGTTCCGGTCAATGCCAGCACTTGATTGAATGCCTCTTCTACTGGCGTGCTGGTCAAATCCAGAGGAGGTTGTGTGTCTGGGTTTGAGGCGGCAGGAGAGCCACTATTGTCCTGCGAAGATGGGTTCGGGCTTCCAGAACCTAAATCTTGCTGTACGACGACAGGATCGACTTCTTGTACTGCTCTTGGAACGTAGACATCGTTTTGACGCGATGCAGCAAGCAGGAGCGACTCAACTTTTAATGCATTCGAACTGCCTGGGAAGCGAAGTGTGCCGAAATCTGCAATGCGAGGAGATCCAGATAGTTCCCAGAATGCAAAACGCACAGATTCCTGCAGTTCGTTGGGTAGCAATTGGAATTGGCGCATACCTTCAACAGCGTTCTTCTGGAATGCTCGTGCGCATTTCATCAGGGTCACGCTGCAGTCGCTTCGCGCAAGCTGCAGGCTTTGAGTGAACAGCTCAGCTTGAGAATTGGCAAGCGTTTGTTTGAGGTTCTCTTTGAATGCCGTAAGGGCTTGTGCGCGCTGATGGTTGCTGCTATGCCTTTCCGCAATTAAGGATCCGTCATGTTCGAAAGAGGCCTTACCGAAGTCGGGATGGACTCCCATTGGTTCCTGGTGCAGCTTCCACGTTGCAATGTGGATCCCTTTTTTATACATTTCTGGAAGGCCTTGGTATAACTGCATCCCTTGAGCAGGAACGCCTGATTCAAATTCTTGGATGATCGGATCAAAATAGGCGTCGATCGCATCGACTACACCTTGCAATTTCTCCAGATGGGAATGTAAATTTGGAGTGCCGCGTGTCGAATTAAGGAGCGCTTGGCAGATCGGATCGTTGTAATCGAGGATGACCAGCATTTTTGCCATGCATGCTTTGTGGTCAAGTTTTGCTCCCGACCAGAAGATGGCAAACGGGGAGCCTGGAATGAGGTTGAAATGGATGTTATCGGGTGAGAACAACATATTCTGAGCTGATACAGCTCCTCCGCCCATATGCGCATGAACATCGAACCGCCGCAATCCATCAAAAGATGCTGGATCGACGCGTGGACGGTCGTGATGGCGTGGATTGATCTGTTCCGCTGGCGCTCTTTGGATTCCCATGATCGGATACAAGGTCGTTTCAGGGTACTGGTGGGCATCGTCTCCAGGTTGGGCATGGGGGTGGGCCCATGAATGAAGGCTAAGGTTCATTGGTCCTTGGGCAATGTGGTCGATCCGATGGAACGGCCTTCCGTCGATCGCCGTAAAGAACAGGTCGACCTTGTGGTGCGAAAGATCTCCCATCCGGTCTCTTAACGATTGCGGAACAGCATCAATTGCTTGTTGATCAAGACGCACTGTTTCGATGTTTGCACCAATGGTATGGTATGTTGAAACGGTCGGAACTTCGATTTTATTGTAGGCTGGGCAAATCGGGGTCGGTTTAATGCTTTGAACGAGGTTAAGCTGTAAATTTCCTGCAACATAGCCGGATAAGTTCGGTAGCAGTTCGGTGCGCGCTAATTTGAGTTGGTTTAGAATGGCTTCACGGCCTTCTAGATGTGGAGTAGATAAGACTTCACGCGTTAGCTTGTTGATCTTAAGTTCAAGCTTTAATCGAATATTATCTTCAGGTTGAAGCTGATATACAACAACAGCGTCTTGAATAGCTGCTAATCTATCTAATGCTGACATAATTCGCCCCAATTTATTTTGAAATTTAATTTTGGAATAAATTATATCACGGATTCGAATTAAATATAGCGTAATCTTAATTTTAATTTCATGTATTGTAATAGTAAATTTTTTGCTAATAGAAGAGAGGAAGAGAAAAGATTGAAAAGGGGCTGGAGAACAGCCCCTGGATTAAAATAATTACTTTATGCTTCGCTTGGTTTGGCGATCGCAAAGCTGTCCTTTGCATCCCCTTCCGGCGGTTCCTGCTCGGTAAAGGTCGGTTTTTCCCCATCGGAGGAGACGAGCCAATGGCCCCCTTTTCCTGGGTTCAAAAGGAGCTTTTCCGCCAATGGGTCCTCAAGGTATTGCTCGATCACGCGGCGCAAGGGCCTTGCCCCCATTTCAGGCTGAAAGCCCTTGGTGACGAGGAACTCTTTGGCCTTGTCGTCGAGAGTGAGGGTGATGTTCTTGCGCGCCAGGCGGGCCCTGACTTTTTTGACTTCCAATTCGATCACTTGGAACAGGTGGGCCCGGTCGAGAGGCCTGAAGATGATGATTCCGTCGAGGCGGTTGATGAACTCAGGCTTGAACGCTTTTTTCACGGAAGCGTCGATCTTTTCCTGCATTCCTTTGTAGTCGAGCATCCCTTCTTGGACGCCGAAGCCGACTTCGCTTGATTTGCGGATAAGGTCCGCGCCCAAGTTGGAAGTCATGATGATGATGGTATTGCGGAAGTCGATCTTTCTACCGAACGAGTCGGTCAGCCTTCCCTCTTCTAAAATCTGAAGGAGGAGGTTCATCACATCAGGATGCGCTTTTTCGATCTCGTCAAAGAGAACGACGCAATAGGGGCGCTGACGGACTTGCTCAGTAAGCTGTCCGCCCTCTTCATGGCCGACGTAGCCTGGAGGCGATCCCGTCATCCGGCTAATCGCAAATTTCTCCATGTATTCCGACATGTCGACTTGGATGAGGGCATCTTCGCCGCCGAACATATTGATGGCAAGCTGCTTGGCCAGAAGCGTTTTGCCGACGCCTGTCGGTCCAAGGAAAAGGAACGCTCCTATGGGGCGGTTCGGGTCCTTAATATCGGCGCGGCTGCGGCGGATCGCACGGCAGACCGTGCTGACAGCATCGTCTTGGCCGACCAGGTTCAGCTTGAGGATTTCTTCCATCTTAAGCACTTTTTCCGTTTCCCCTTCGGTCAAACGGGTAAGAGGGATCCCTGTTTGTTTCGAGATGATATGGGCGACCTCTTCTTCGTCGACGATGACTTGGTGCTCTTCCTTGTTGCTTTCCCATTCAGCGCGGATCTGCTGGAGGCGGTCCCTCAATGTCTTTTCATTGTCGCGCAGCTTGGCGGCCTTTTCATACTCTTGCTTTGCGATCGCTTCTTCTTTAGCGACCCTGACCTCTTCAATTTCCGCTTCATACTTGGTGATGTCTTGAGGCTGGTGCATCATCGCAATGCGCGCTTTAGCGCCCGCTTCATCGATCAGATCGATAGCTTTGTCTGGAAGGAACCTGCCAGTGATGTAACGATCGGAGAGGTAAACGGCAGACTTCACAGCCGTATCGGTGTAAATGCACTTGTGGTGCTCTTCGTATTTGGTTTTGAGGCCCATCAAGATCGCGTTCGTCTCTTCTACAGATGGAGGCGCAACATTGATCTTTTGGAAGCGTCTTTCCAAAGCGGCGTCTTTTTCAATGTGCTTTCTGTACTCGTCGATAGTTGTAGCGCCGATGCACTGGATCTCTCCGCGCGACAACGCTGGTTTTAAGATGTTCGAGGCATCGATCGCGCCTTCGGCAGCTCCTGCGCCGACGATCGTATGGAGCTCATCGATGAACAGAAGGATGTTGCCATTCTTCTTGATCTCGTCCATGACCGCTTTGATCCGCTCTTCAAACTGTCCGCGGTATTTGGTCCCTGCGATCATCAAGGTCAGGTCGAGCGAGATCAGTTTTTTCTTAGCCAGGTGATCGGGGACGTCTCCTTTGACGATCGCTTGGGCAAGGCCCTCGACAATAGCTGTCTTTCCAACGCCGGCCTCGCCGATGAGCACCGGATTGTTTTTGCGGCGGCGGCATAAGATCAAGATCAGCCGTTCGACCTCTTCTTTCCGTCCAATCACCGGATCGAGCTTGCCCTCGCGGCACAGTTCTGTGAGGTCGTGGCCATACGCTTTTAACGCCGGCATCTTATCGGCAGTAGCCGATTTATCCTGCGGCTTTGCAGAGCTGCCTGTCGGCCCAGACCCAGAGACTCCCATGGGAGGAAGCTGCAGATTGAACGTCTCAAGCTCTTTTAGAACTTCTTTGCGGATATCTTTTAAGTTGATGTTGAGGTTCTCTAGGACTTGGGCGGCGACGCCGTCGGACTGCCTCAGCAAGGCGAGCAGAAGGTGCTCCGTTCCCACATAGTTGTGGTTGAGGCTTGCGGCCTCCTCGTTCGCGTATTCAAAAACTTTTTTAACTTTTCCCGTCAGGGCAGGGTCCCCATAGACTTGGATCTCCGGTCCAAAACCCACCAACCGCTCCACTTCGGCCCGTACAGTCTCATAGTCGAGGTTGAAGTTCCTCAAGACGTTGACGGCGATCCCTTGTCCGAGCTTGAGCAGTCCTAAAAGGACATGCTCAGTTCCTAAGTAGTTGTGGTTCAGGCGCTGGGCTTCTTTCTTTGCTAGTTTGATGACTTGCTTGGCACGATTAGTGAATTTATCGAACATATGACATCCTTCTGGAAGAGGTATCCCTTATCCGGATTCTAAGGACTGCCCCTTTTTTTGGCAAACCTCCTCTAATTAATGGAGAAGAAAAATTAACGCTTAAAAAATACGATTCTGAAAAATTTTTAATGAATCGTTTCTGGCGGACAAACAACATTCATTTTGCGTTTTTGGAACAAATTGCTTATAAATGTTTGTTGAAGATGGAGAAAACCTAGGCGGTCGCAGTATTATGATCTCAGAAGTTGCAAAACAAGAAGAAGAGGCATTTAAGGCTCAAGTGCCTATTGGATCACTTTTCGAGCATTATAAGGGCAAGCAGTATAAAGTGCTGGCCATTGCCCGTTCGTCCGAGGATTTGCAGCTTTGGGTTGTCTATCAGTCCTTATATGACTCTAAGGATTTTGGCGATCATGCACTCTGGATCCGTCCGTTAAAGTTTTTTGTTGAAAATGTCTTAGTCGAAGGGAACGAAGTCCCGAGGTTCCGTTTGATTTCCGAGAAGCCGCTGGGATAAGCCGATGTGGGAGATTTTAGATACAGGAGCCCGCTCTGCTGCTGAGAACATGCAGATCGACGCTGAGCTCTTAGAAGGGGCATGGGAGAAAACGCGTCCAGTCCTACATCTATACGATTGGGATGGGGATTGCGCCACCTATGGTTATTTTGTCGATCCCGGAAAATACCTTAATTTAGACGGTGTTAAAAAAAGGAACCTGAACCTGGCCCGCCGTCCGACAGGAGGGGGGATCGTCTTTCATGTTTGGGATATGGCATTCTCTGTCGTCGTTCCTTCGAGCCGGCCTGAATTTTCGCTGAACACCCTCGACAACTATGCTTTTGTCAACCGCGCAGTGCTCGGCGCTGTAAAAGAGTTCATCCGCGAGCATTCCGATCTGACGTTGACCACTGACGACTTTGCGTCATTGGACTTCCAATGCCAGCATTTCTGCATGGCCAAGCCGACAAAATACGACCTCATTTTAGAAGGAAAAAAAATTGCCGGAGCCGCGCAGAGAAAGACTAAAGGAGGCTTTTTGCACCAAGGGACCATTTCCCTTGTGATGCCGCCTGAAGACTATTTGCGCGATATTCTAAGGGAAAACTCCCAAGTTTTGGAAGCGATGAAGCTATATACTTTTCCCATTCTTGGCGCTCAGGCGTCCGCCCATGAAATCTTAGAAGCAAAGACCTTTTTAAAAACCCTTTTGGCTACTCATTTAAACCAACTCAGTTTAGAATATATCTCCTGATAGAACCCATAAGAGAGCATTATGTCGACAAAGACCCAGACTGCCATCCAGCCAACAAGACAGGAAAATTATCCAGAGTGGTATCAAGCTGTTATTAAGGCTGCCGACCTCGCTGAACATTCTCCTGTGCGCGGGTGCATGGTCATCAAGCCCTGGGGTTATGCGATCTGGGAGAACATGCAGCAGATCCTCGACAAGATGTTTAAGGACACTGGACATCAAAACGCCTATTTCCCTTTATTCATTCCATTGAGCTTTCTGGAAAAGGAAGCTGCGCACGTCGAAGGGTTTGCCAAGGAGTGCGCCGTCGTCACGCACCATCGTCTCGAAATGGGAAAAGATGGAAAGCTCGTTCCTGCAGGACCTCTTGAAGAGCCGCTGATCGTCCGTCCTACATCGGAGACGATCATTGGCGAGATGTTTTCCAAATGGGTCGAGTCCTACCGCGATCTTCCCTTATTGATCAACCAATGGGCAAACGTCGTCCGTTGGGAGATGCGCACAAGGATGTTTTTGCGCACGGCAGAGTTTTTGTGGCAGGAAGGGCATACCGCCCATTCTACCGAACAAGAAGCAAAGGAAGAGACGGAGCGGATGCTCGGCGTCTATGAGCACTTTGTCCAGAACTGTCTTGCCATCCCTGTTATTACAGGAGAAAAGACCCCTTCGGAACGGTTCCCAGGAGCTGTTGCTACCTACTCGATTGAAACGATGACCCAGGACAGGAAAGCTTTGCAAGGGGGGACATCCCACTTTTTAGGACAGAACTTTGCTAAAGCTTCTGAAATACGCTTCCGCGACGCGGTCGGAGAGACGCAGTACGCATGGACCACATCGTGGGGGATGACGACAAGGCTGATCGGAGCCATGGTCATGTCCCACAGCGATGACGACGGGCTTGTCCTGCCTCCTCGCGTCGCGTCCTCGCACATCGTCCTTTTGCCGGTCATCCACAAAGAAGAGACCAAAGCTTCCGTAATGGAATATTGCCATGCATTAGCTGGGCAGCTCCGCCATCTCAACTACCATGGACGTCCATTGACGGTGACCATCGACGAAAGAGAGATGCGGGGAGGGGACAAGACATGGTCTTGGATCAAAAAAGGCGTTCCAATCCGGATCGAAGTCGGGCCAAGGGATATCGCTGCCGACAAATTACCACTTGCCCGCCGCGATAAGGGGCATAAGGATATCCAACAGGTCTCCCGAGAGGAACTGATGAAGACCGTATTGTCGATCCTGGATGAGATCCAGAACGGCATGTTCCAGCGGGCCCTTGAATTTCGCAATTCCCACATTAAAAAGATCGATACGAAAGAGGAATTTTACGCATTTTTCACTCCAAAGAACGCAGAAAACCCGGAGATCCACGGGGGATTTGCCCTAGCCCACTGGTGCGGAGATCTCGATGTCGAGGAGCAGATCAAGAAGGATTTGAGCGTAACTGTCCGTTGCATCCCCAATGATTCACCTTTGGAAGAAGGAAAATGCCCGATCAGCGGCAAGCCAAGCCAGCGGCGCGTCATCTACGCCAAGGCTTATTAACCCAACTTGTCCCCTACCCTCTCTTATCCGCATGCTGCGACAAGAGATCTGTTGCGCTTTGCTTCTTCCCCAGGTCTAAAGACCTGCGGTTCATCGCAAATCTTGCATATCACCTATCTCGCAATGCGCCTAAGAGAGGGTAGGGGACAAGTTGGTTTATTAGATCCCTTGCATAACCCCATTCGTTGGGCAAAAATGTTCTTTTTTCACAGGTTTTTATCCCACATTGAAAAATCTTTGAAAAATTGATAATCTAAATTTTCATCAATTCTAAGATGTGTTAGCCTACGCAGCGAAAATTTTGCAGAAAAACTTTATGCGTATGACAACTTCAAAAGTTCCCATTTCAAGCTTCATTGGTTTTAATCTTATCCGTAAGAAGCATATTACTGGGATAGGTTCGTAATCGGATTAAAATGCCGATATAATTTTATTTGTTATTATAAACCCAAAAGCCTAACACCAAGCGCTTTTAACAACACCGAAGAAAATTTATGACATTCAAATTACAAAATATCGAACGATTGACAGCTGAATGGAAACAACTTGCTACTACAGGAACAAATTCTATTGCATTAGATTCTACTATCGATCCAATTGTCGAGTCGCAGGAATCTCCTACCGAGGCACTTCTTAGAACGATGTCTAAATTGAATCAAAAAACTCAAGAGGTCATCGACAGTATACCAATCCTGTTGCCAGTTGGCTTGCAACAGCAAAAAGAAAGCAACAATTGGTATTCGGCTCTAAAAAGCTTATCAGTAGAATCCCTTAGTTCGTTGCGCTTACTCGAGGCCGTATCTATTTCTGAAGAAAATGAGCAGAGTGCAAATCAGGTATTAGCAAATTGCCTAGCAACAGCTACTACTACTCTTGCAATGGCAAAAGTATTTCGTTCTCTAATCAGTTCTACCTATGAACCGGAAGTTGTTCAAATGCTTGCACAAGCTTTTGGCAACCACGGCTTATCGCCATGGCATGAAATCGAAAGAGTGCCAAAAAACAGCGTGAAGAAAATTCTTGCGGAATTATATGGCGATGGCATTGTAACCCGCGTATTCAAACTCTATAAACTCAATAACAGTCCTCATATAACAAGTAATGATCTTCGTGCTTTGTTAATAGGAATTTTAGCAAATTTAGATGAAGCCGCCCTTAAACATATCGTTGCAAACAAAGAGAGGCATAAACAAATCACCGCCTTTGCGTTTTTTGACCAATTTTTAAAACATCCGAATTCGAATGTCGATAAGCGCTTTGCGGAACTGCAACCTGACCAGTTAATAGGGTTCTTAGACTGTTTGCGCAAAAGTCTGATTGATATTGATTTGAATGCCTTGCTTTCTCAAGAGACTAATTATCATGAACAGGTTTTAAGAGATGTCAATTTAATTTACTATTGCAACCAACGCACGATTCATCCTGATTTTCCGGTTGCGTTAAGTGATGTTCTAGAAACTTTTAAAGGAGCTGGACAAATTAAAGAGGCATTTATTCCAGTATCCGACCAGAGTTTCCTGCCGTTATCAGACCTATTAAGAGCGCCTACCGATCAAGAGCCTGTTCCTTCCTCTAGAGCGCATCCGGCTTCCTTCTTTCCGAAAGAAACTTTATCTTGCTTTTTCAACAGCCAACTTTTACCTAGAATTGAACAGTTAGCTGCAGAACTGAGCGCTGATGGAGAATTGGATATGGGTATTGCCTCAGCTCGTTCCAGACATAGACTATTTGACTGTCCAGACTTGCATCCACACCATCAAGCGATAACTGGTTCTTCCCGATCATTTTTGCATGCATCTGTCGAACCGTTTGAATTTTTCGATCAAAGACATCCTCTTGCTGATATTGCAGACATGATCGAAAAAATGAGAGCAGGATCGCTTTCTTTAATCGATGCCCAGAAAGCCGCAGTTAAATTGGATCCCGAGTTAAAAGCATTGTTCGGGAAGCATGAGTGTGCCTTATTTGAGAATCCTGAGCCGTTTTTTCACTTATATGAACTTGTAACAAAAATGCAGGACGGGACTATTCTCGAAGATAAAAGCGTACTTCAAGAAGTATTCATGCGCATTAGCGATCCTCTTCGAAATTCGCTGGCTCACAAGATTTATCAACTATCTAAAGATCCAACAAAAGGCAATACTAAACACTGGGGAGAAATCCATGCATTTGACGACTTGTCTTGCCTGCTAGATGCAGTATCCACCACTAGGGATAATATTTTTGAAAGCTCCTATAAAAAAATTACAAAGCATGCTTCTGGCCTTCTTTCTTCTCTTTCACTAGATATGCAAGTTGGAGTTTATTACGAGATCTTTCGAATGGTAAAACCTCAAACCGATGATTTAAATTGGGGAAAGAACCATGCGTTTGATAAGGTTTCCCGTTTAATTACGGCGCTATCTTTAAGAGATGCCATCAATGAACCAAATCCTCTATTGCATCGTCTAAGGAGTCGAGAAACCAATGTTTATCCCTTTCCCTCTATTGCCCATTTAGCTCTTAGCGCCAACACTGAGCCTATGGCTTCTTCTTTTCCTAACAGTTCGAGTGTTGTTATTGATGAACAACCTCAAGAAGATCAGGCTATCGTCTTTTCTAGCCCGATGCCTTCTAGCACAAGCGCTCAACTTTTTCATCTTCCTTTACCAACAAGTCAAAGCCGAACTTCTGCTGGCATGCCTAGACCAAACCCGCAATTTTTCCCCTCTACTCCAATTTCAAGAACTAGTTCTGGGCGTTTGCATTCTCCATTGCCAATAAGCCCGAGCCATGTTTCTGCTGGCATGCCTAGGCCAAACCCACTTCTTTTTCCTTCTACCCCCATTTCAAAAACTAGTTCTAGGCATTTGCATTCTTCTCCACAAAAAAGCGAGAGAATTGATTCTATTCAGGAGCTTAAGCCCACTCAACTTTTCCCTGAAATGCATCCCCTTGCCGAGCTTGCTGAATTGATCGAAAATATGCGATCAGGATCGATGTTAGACTCTGATGCTCAAATAACATTTGTTCATTTAGATGAATCCTCAAGAACTCTGTTTGCTAAACATGAATGCGCGTTGATCGATAATCCTTTGCCATTTTTTTATTTAATCGATTTACTAGAGAAAATGACAAATGATTCAATCTCTGAAAATAAGAGCAGCGTTCTAGAAGCTTTCAATAGAGTTCCAGATCTGCTCCGTTATTCTTTAGCGGCAAAAATTTTTCAATTGTCAAAAGATCCAACAAAAGGAAATGTTGAGAATTGGGGTGAGATCCATGCTGTTGATGACCTGCTTTGTTTAAAACAAGCTCTTGCTAGTTTGAAAAGCAGACTTCTTGATGGCATTTATTCAAAAATTACTGATTATGCTTCTTCGATTCTCTTTAATCTTCCTCCTGAAAAGCAACAACAAGTCTATTTTGAGATTTTCAGAATTGGAAACCCAACTTCAAATGACCATGATTGGGGAAAGAAGAATGCGTTGGAAATATCTTCACGGTTAATTACTGCTCTAACTTTGAGTAATGCAATCCATATGCCTGAAAATATTAGCCATCGAAGAACGGATCGCGAACTTCATTCGGGCGTACCTTCATCTCCCTATCTTTCATTTTTAACACCTAGTAAAGCTTCTTACGTTCATACGCCTTCAAAAAGCCACGGTAAAGATGTAGCTGAATCGTTAAGCAAATTTTTCTCAGTTGCTTCTCCTTTTTCCCCTAAAAAGGAGCCTGGAGTTGTCCTATCGCCTACTTTAAGTGCAAGGCGCGTTCTTTTTCCTATTAATCCTTCGGTTTCTTCAGCTTCTTCAAGTTCCCAACTTGGCATTCCATCGGCTCCAAATATACCGATCCCGCCTGCTCCGATATTAGAAATGCCGCCAAAATTAAGACCTGAAGAGCTTCACCAAAAAAGTGAATCAAACCGGTTAAAAAGAGAGTGCGAGGCGCGATTAAGATTTAATGAAATGTATACGACGGCTCCTCTATCTCCGAGTCAATTAGAAACGATTCATCGGTTAGAGGGAAATATTTCAAGCTGTCTTTCAACTATAAGTCTGTTGCTTAAACAAGGACATGATACAAATTTCTCTGAGAATATTATTGAAGCTCTGAATGAATCAATTAAAGGAAATGAAAAAGAAATTGATGATATTAAAAGATCGGCTGAAATTAAGTTTAAAGATTTTGAGCAATTCAAGAACGCTATTAAGGATTACGCAACAAGTGAAATAAAACTGATCTTACATGAGATTTCTTCTCAATTAGGAGAACAAACTGAATTCTTAGCTGAGATAGGCGAACTCGAAACATTTTACGAGAGCTTTGATAATGAAGAATTAAAAAAGATCTGCAAAAGCTGCTCTCATCTGTACGACCAGTTATTAGTTAATGGAGCTGGCAGGTTCCTTTTTCTCCTAATTTCTACAATTAAACAACGCATAGCTAATCCAGAATTAGAGCCTGTTCATGAACCTAGGCCATTTAAGGATCAAGGAAGATCTCGAGTATTAACTAGTAATCTAAGTTCTCCAAAACCGATGGGATCTCCCAGTTTAGACATGTCTGAAATAACCAACTTTCGATTCAAACGTCTGCAATCTTTAGCTAGCTCCAGCACAGGAATTAAACAGGACAGGACGTTGACGTTCTCTGCTATGTTTACTCCTGTTCGGCTAAGAAGCGCTCCACGCCATCAGCTAGGAAGGGAAATAGAGTTCAATTCGCCAGAAAGAGATTCCATAGAAGCTAAGCGGGAAAAGCGTATTCTGAAACAAGAAAGCCGGATAGAAGAAGCTCAACAAGCTAAGTACATTAAACTCGAAGAAGATTTTGCAAGAGAAAAAATGGTAGCCCTTGCAAAAGAAGCGTCTAAACCTAATTTGCAGATTAACGAGGAGCGAGAGGCTTTAGAATCTCAGCTACTAATCGCACCATCCGAGGAACAAGAAAATCTACAGGTATTGCTAAAGGATGTTCGTTTAAAAATTCAATTAAAAACGGAAGAAGAAGGTAATGCTAAAAGTTTTCTACGGGAAGCTAGTGACTGGAATCCTTCAATTCCCCATCCATTTGCCACGGAAGAGCGGCTGCTGCTGGCAACATCCTATGCTAAAAGACAAGTGGATGATATTAAAAGCCGTCAAATTCAATAACCTGGGATTATTAAGTTGCCTGTGAAGATAAATTTTGAATAGCCGCCGATTAAGCGGCTTTATCTAATAAATGAATTCATAAGTTGTTTATTGTGAGATATTTAAGAAATTTATCTTAATAAGGTATAAAGAATGTCTTTTTAAAACCTTGAAATTCAAATAAAATATATGTATAATGGAAGTTAGGAGAACTATGGAACTAACCAATTTACTAGGTTTATTTTATGTTAAGACAAATGATTGATTCAGTACTAAGCTGCCTACCAAGACAATCCAGAACGCAGCGATTTTTAAATGCCCTTAGACGGCCATTCCGCAGAACTTGGACAGAGCGGGTCAGCGAATACTTCGACCTGTAAAGGATTGAAGCCGATAATTTTATTTGGGAATTTAGCAGTTTCCGAGTAACATCTTAACTTTTCCCACGGCACAAGGGGGGGGCCACCCCTCCCTTAAGGCCATAAGATTAGATAAGGTGTTACCAATGCTCAGTTTTTTCCGAAAGCATCAGCGATTCTTTTTCATCATCGTTACGGTGGTGATCGTCATTTCGTTTTCCTTTTTCGGCACATTCAGTTCTCTTTCCCAACAGCAGGAAGCGCCAGACCGCGCCATTGGCAAAGGGATCGACGGCTCCGATATCATGCAGAGAGAAGTCGCTACCTTATGCAGGCTCATCGCCACTTCTCCGCTCGATAGGAACTCCTGGCAAAAAGGGAACATTCCGAACTTTCTGAACGATAGCGTCATAGAAAAAGACCTCATTGCTTCTGGAATGGCCATGATGCTTGCACGACGCTATTTCGAAGAGCTCAAGCCCGAGTTTGAACAGCGCCTTGCGCGGATCAAATCCTTCCGCCCCTATTCCCATCCCCAATTTCCTGCTGTCAGCGCCGAAGCCGTATGGGGCCGTTTTTTACCGAGCTTGAACCAGCACTTGATGTTCCTTAAGACCAAGTCGGATCAGTTTACCGTTGAGACTTTGGGCATCCTATTCCAACTCTACTTAGACCAAACGATGCTGCCTCCCGATTTTTTGAAACAAATTTTAGCCCATCAGCTTGAGCAAATCGGACTTTCCGATCCCATGCTTGTCCATGCAGACCTTTCTTTGTTCGGTTTCCATACATTAGAAGATTGGTTCGGCCCTCGGTTTATTGAGCTCTCTGGCCAATTGATCATCAATGCAGCCCGATTTGCAGAAGATAAAGGGTATCATGTTTCCAATGAAGCAGTCCGGTCGGAGCTCTATCAAAATATCGTGAACGGCTATCGGGAAGTTTCCCGCCAGGATAAGATTCAGGCGCAGGATGTCGAAACTTATTACCAAAACCAAGTCCGCCAACTTGCAGCAGACGAACGCTCTTTGCTGCAAAGCTGGCGCCAAGTCATGCTGTTCCGCCGCCTTTTCCAAGATATTGGAAACAGCGTTTTTCTTGATCCATTGCCCCTTCAGCAGTTCCATCAATACACAAAGAACGCTCTAAAGGTCGATCTCTACGAGCTTCCTGAACATTTGCAGTTTAGAGACTTTTTGGACATCTGCCGGCTCCAAATGTATGTCGAAGCGGTTTCATTGGACAGCGCGCAAAGAAAGAACCAATTTTCCCTGCCGCACCAGTTTGCTTCTGTTGATCAAGTTGAAAAGAGGGCTCCAGAACTTGTCGAGCAGCAGATCGAAGTGGAATATGCCGAAGTCCGCAAAGACGACCTCGTTAGGGAAATCAGTTTAAAAGAGACCTGGGATTGGGAAGTGGAAGACCGATCTTGGGAATTGTTAAAAAAGCAGTTCTCGCAGCTCGCATCAAGCCAGGCGGAGTCTGCAGCTGAGAGGCACAATGTCCTCGATAAACTCAAAGCGGATGTCCGTTTAAAGATCGATGCCTTTGCCCAATCATGCATCATCGACCAGCATCCAGAAAGGATACTGGCTGCATTGGATAAGGCCCAAGCGCGCCAAGCGTCATTTGGATTGAGGAGCGCAGGAAAAGCTGGGCCGTTTGATCAGGTCAAAGACCAGCGCCGTTTTGCCGAGCTTCTGCGCGCAGCACCTCTTCGAGGGCAAGAAACGTCTGCAGCATCGTTGAAAGTTCAGCAATCGCTCAATGCCTTTTCGGAAGACCAGCAGACCTTCTATCGGATCTCCGTGCTCAGTAGGAACAACGAACGCACCGTCCTTAGATTTGCCCAAGCGCGGCAAGATGGGACATTGGAGCGTATGCTCGATAAACGCTTGGAGGAGTCATATCCAGATGCGCGCCGCAAGAACTCTTCGCAATTCCAAAAAGCGGACGGATCTTGGAAGCCGGTCAAAGAAGTCAGAGAGCAAGTCTGCAGGATTGTCTTTGCCGACCTCTTTAAGGCGATAGAAGACTCGCAACGCACCTTAGCGGATCCTCTATTGGCAAAAGGAGGAGAACTTCCTTCTTCTTTCTACACCCAATACCGGCTTTATGGTTTCTTAAGCGAGGTCAAAAAACAGATCGAGGCAAGTCCTGAAGATCGGAGATGGATCCAAATAGAAGGGGAGATCGACCAATCTTTGGAAGGACAATGGAAGCTCAATAAAACAGCCCGTACAGTAGAGAGAAGCAGCGACTTCCTCTTTGCCAAGGAACAGATGTTTGAAGTGCCAGTCCAAGGATGGTCATCGATTGATGTCGGGCATCTAGGTTCCTTAGCTTTCTACCGTGTTCTCGGCGAAGAGGCTGTGAACGCCGTTGCTGTGGAAGAAATGGAGCAAGGCCACCATATGCTCTCATTGGATGCTCAGCGCAGTTTCTTTACCGACCTGCTGAAGACCATTCAAGACAAGAAGGCTATTCAATTGACCGCTTCTTCAGGAGAGTCGATGTAATGGCCTTCGACGCATTAGAGGCAATGCCTGCATTAGCACCGCTTGATTTCTTTTCGGTGGCAACGCCCGTTCGCTACGGCAAGGCGCTGTCCTCATCAAAACGGTTGAAGCCGGCGTTTTTTCTTCCGAATACCTCTGCATTTTTAGGAGAAGAAGCCTTTGCCGATGTAGCCCTTTCCTGGAGCGAAGAGGGGTTGGTCGCTGAAGCAACAGTCAACCAGCCGTTCGAAGGGGCCCATTATCCCCGCTTTTCAGAGGGAGATGCGCTAGAGCTTTTTATCGATACGCGCGATCTTAAGAACGCAGGTTTCGTCACTCGGTTCTGCCATCATTTTGTCATCTTGCCGCAAGAGGTGCAGGGGATCCGCGCGTTAGAGATCACCCATTTCCGCACGGAAGACTCCCATCCTCTTTGCGATCCTTCCGAGCTGCAGGTCGACTTTGCATTTGATAAAAAGTCGTATTGGCTGCGGGCCGTTATCCCCGCTTCTTGTTTGCATGGATATGATCCTGATCATTTCGATCGATTAGGATTCACATACAGGTTGAACCGCCCTCATGGCGGACCTCAGCATTTTGCGTTAAGGTCGCATGATTGGGCCATTGATCAGAATCCGAGGCTTTGGGCTACTTTAAAGTTGGAGAAATCAGCATGAAATTCACTGAAACCCATGAATGGATCCACATCGAAAACGGAATTGGCACTGTCGGCATTACCGACCACGCCCAGAAAGAGCTTGGAGAGGTTGTTTACCTTGAGCTGCCTGCCGTTGGAAAAAAAGTGAAGGCTGGTGAAGAGGTTGCCGTATTGGAATCAACGAAGGCTGCTGCCGACATCTATTCTCCCATTTCAGGCGAGATCGTTGCAATCAACCAACGGCTGCATGATTTCATCAATGAGATCAACCAGGATGCTCAATCGCGAGGATGGCTTTTTAAAATCAAGGTCACGCAGCCAGATGAGCTCGAAAAGCTCCTTTCCCACGAACAATACCTCGAGTTCATCCCGGACAACCAACAGAACTAGGGCCTGTCGTCAATTCAGTTTCTGTCGATTTTTCAAGTTGTTTCGGTATATTTTTTTTAGGCGATATGAGATAAGCATCAAAATGGTTAACCCTGATGAGGCAATTGCAAAACTCATTTGCCCTGCAAAATCGCCCTTTTGAGGCCATTTCC
>JAFEGF010000059.1 GCA_018240225.1 Verrucomicrobiota bacterium | reverse complement strand
GCTGCTTTTACGCATGCCCTTATCCTACGTCCTGAATATACTGGAGATGGTTTTGAAGGCATTGCAAAAGTCAAGTTTTCCCATGCTTCTGAAATGGAAGTAGTAGAACGGCTCTTAGCACAGCAATTCAACGACCCAGGCGCTAATCACTTTATTGAGTTCGAAGACCGAACCATCCAGCCAATCACCCTTGCAGAGATACGGGATAATCCTATCCACGTCATTGCCCAGCGCTTTGTCCAAGCAATCGCAGCTGCAGCAGCATAAAGCACGATTGAAGCGATCTGAGGCTTAAAATAAGCCTCTCCCGACCTTGGTATAAATCTTTTAAAACGAGGGAATTCCTATGGCAACAGCAGCGCTGCATCCTACAACGTTTCAAACAGGAACAACTTCGGTTGGCACCTCTAATGCATCCCCTTCTTCACAGACCCAACCGCGCAATTTTCTACACCGGTGCGTCCAAGAACTCGATCCCGAGATTGCCGCTAACCATGAATGGGACGCTTACATGTCAGATCTAACTGCAAAAGCCACTTTAGTCGCAACTGCCGCTTTATTTGTGGTTGCCAATGTGGCTGCACTAGCAGGGATAAGCTTCATTGCCGTCGTTAATCCGCCTCTTGCCCTCTGTGCTCTTCCGCTTGTGCCTCTTGTGACTTTAGCTAGTTATTACTTGTTTGAAACTGGAATCGACTATTATTCGACGTATTCTGACAATTCAGCTAAAGACCAGCAGAAAGCAGAAAAATTAAGAGCGATTGCCCAAGAATATCAGAGCTTGCCAGAAGATGCTGCAATGACTGGCATCAAGCTTGCTACTATGCGTATCCAATGGAACACAATTCCAGGCGTCCAGCAACCTGCAGACTTGAATCAGTTCAGGCCTTTAATTGCCCGATATGACTACTGGACAAAGCAGCAAGAGCACTTTGATCGCGAGGCTAATACTTTTACGAGACGAGCATCAGATCTTGTGAATCCGACAGCTAACACGATAACACAAACAATAACCACTCCATCCCAAAGAGCAAATATTGCAGCGTTTCACCGCCTTCGTTCTATTAAAATACAAGAAAATGCCCTTGCTTCAAAAGCTTATGCCGCTTTAGTGCATGCCATCATCCTCCGTCCTGAATATACTGGAGATGGTTTTGAAGGCATTGCAAAAGTCAAATTTACGCACGGCTCTGAAATAGAAGTTATGGAACGCCTGTTAGCGCAGCAATTCAACGACCCAGGCGCTAATCACTTTATTGAATTCCACAATCAGAACATCCAGCCGCTTACCTTTGCAGAGATACGGGATAATCCTATCCACGTCATTGCCCAGCGTTTTGTCCAAGCAATCGCTGCATCTGCTGCTTAAAGAGGAAATTGCAAAACTGCTTTGGCCCGGAAAATCGATGATTTTGAGGCCAGTTACAAGTGGCAGCAAAGCTGCCACGTCCCATTTGACGAGGTCGGCCCCAAGTGGGCCGGCCAAGGAAAATAGGTGGAAATGGCCTCAAAAGGGCGATTTAGCTGGGCAAATGAGTTTTGGAATTGCCTCTCAAAAGAGGGAAATGCAAAACTCCCTCTCTAAAGAAAGCATGTAATGGCGTCTTGAGAACCGCCCGTCACCAAAATGGTGCCGTCCGCTTTCAAATAGACGTCATATTCGCACCTGACCCCAAATTCCCCAGGCAGATAGATCCCCGGTTCAATGGAAAAGCATGTTCGGGGAATTAAAGGGCGCAAGTCATTGGTCTCTAAGCTATCGATATGGGCTCCAGGGCCATGGTCCTTCGTATAGATGTTATGGCCTGTCCGATGGGTGAAATACTTTCCGTAGCCGGCCTTTTCAATGACATTGCGGCAGACCTGATCCACTTCAAATCCTTGGACCGTCTCTTTGTTCTTCCACCGTTTTTCAACAAACTCTGTGGCTTGCCGTTGGGCATCACGGACGATTGAAAAAATTTCTTGATGGCGCGCTGTCGGAACAGGACCGGCAAAACCGACGCGGGTAATATCTCCGTAGATCGAGCCCGGCGCCTTCTTCTTGCACCAGAGGTCGATGAGGACAAAGTCCCCCCTTTTGATCTCGGAGGAACCGGTTTTAAGAGGCTCGAAATGGGGATCGGCGCTATGGGCATTGACAGCGCAGATCGGCAAGCCTTCTGTGATATACCCATTCTTTTCAAATTCAGAGGCGATGAAGGAGCGGACTGCATACTCATCGATCGTCCTCCCCCCTTTTAAATGGACTACGATCATCTCCCAGGCTTTTGCAACTGTGATGTCGAGAAATTCCGCTGCATCCAAATGGGACTTGAGCTGCTCATCGCTTAAAACGCAGGTGTAATACTGCAAAAAACTGCCCGAGGAGACAACATCGACATTGCAGCTGCGGACAAGATCGATCATCCCTCCATCGACTTTCGAGAGATAGGGGATCGCATTGTTCGGCGAATACTCCATTGCGACCGTTTTAGATCCTTTCAAAATCTCCTTTAGAGAGGACTGCAATTCCTGCCATTTCAAATACGCGATCTTTTTTCCAGGAAGATGGTCAAGCACATGAGGTTCGATCTTATGCAAAAGCTTGACCGGCTCCCCTTTTACCGGAACCCAATAGAAAAAGCGGCGCGTGATCAAATGGTTGGGATCGATCTGCAAAAAATCACGGGCAAGGGAATTCTGCCCAAGAAAGTCAAAGAGGAGCCATCCGTCTATTTTTTCATTAGCTAAATGCTGCTGTACATCTGTGATCCGTTGCTCCCATTGCATAATGCACCTCTAGTGGTATAAGCACTGGATTAAAGCAGAAGCGGCGACGACACGCAAGATCTGAAACGGTTCTTTGAGGATTTCCATGAGAAAAGGGATCGATTGGGCATCGCCGACATGGGCAAGGGCTTCGAGGATATGGACCTTCATATCCCTGTCGACATGGGGGTAAGCCTCTTGCAGCACTTTGACAGCTGCAGGATCGCTTCCGACCATCGCTAAAATGAGAGCTGCTTGAACACGGATCTTCTCATCCGCATCGTTGAGCAGTCCGCGCACAGCCGTCAGATCATCATCATCCCCTTCTTGCAAAAGGGTTGCTGCAGCAGCGCCAGTCACACCCCAAGTTTGGTTCTGCAAGAACCCTTTTACCGCATCTTGCGCTTTTGGAAACCGGACAATGCTGAGCACGGAGAGGATCTCCAAACGCGTCATCTGGTCTACGACCATCGGATAGTGGGGGATCTGCTCGATATGGGAAACGCGGCTGGGGGCCAAGGAGCGGAAGAGCGGATTAAAAGAAGAGTCCCACATCCATAGGACCTTGTCTTCCCCAAAGAATGTGTCGTAGAGGACCTGGCAGCTCTGCTTGACCTGCAATCTCTGTCCAATAAGTCCCAGGGCCAAATTGACACGCGCATAAGGGTCTTTTAGACTTTTGATCTTCTTAGCAGCTAACTTTTGCCCGTACTTGCCGCTAACGCTAAGAGCTGCGGCTGCTTGCCTCACGTAATCGATGTTCTCATGTTCAAGCCACTGCTCGATCTTCTTTTCGCCTACCTTGGGATCGGCAAGCAGAGCGCACCAGGCTGCTGTGATTGCGACCGCAGGAGAAGAATCTTCTAAATTTCCTGCGATCAGATCGATTGCAGGCACGTTGCCGACCTGTTTAACGCGCATCAGACCAAAAGCATTCAAAGCTGAGAGGCGCACATCGGGAGATGCATCCCTGAGAAGCGGAGCGATCAGGTCCAAATGCTCCTCTTGGTTAAGGTGGCAGACCACCTCGCAGGCCAACTGCCTTAAGCCTGCGCGATCGCTGCGGCTCAACCGGACGAGCTCCTGACGTTCGATCGTGTCGTACATGCTGACCAAAGAGACGATGGCCGCCGCTTTTTCTTCTGCTAATGTTTTCGGGTTTCCGACGATCTCTTTAAGATCAGGCCTGAGCTCATCGATCCGCAAATGGCCGATCGCCTGGATCACATCGAGCCGGACATACCATACCTTTTCCTCTTTTAATAGCCTTGCGATCTCATCGCGAAGCGGAGCATCTCCATAAGAAGCGGAAAGTTTGACCGCGATCGATCGGAGCATCGCATTCGAGCTGCGCAGCTGGGCCACAAGAAGAGGAACAGCTTTTGCATCATGGGTAAAGGCAGCTCCCAATAGAGAAGTGAGACGGATCGATAATTGGGTCGAAGCATCCCCTTTGTTCAAGACTCCCCATGCAAGGATCTCCAGCAAATGGCGGTCTGGCTGAGGATCTTGGAACAATTTGACGTTTTTGTCCCACTGCTGCCAAGCCTCGATCTCATTGCCGTTCTCGCACAGGGCGCGGATATAGGACGTCTGCAGAGATTTTGATTCAGGGAACAGCTCGAGCGCCTGCTTTGCCTCTAACAAGGCGGAAATCTTATCGCGAATAAGAAGATGCCCATACACCCTCTTCACCGCTGCTTGCTCGGAAACCGGAACTTCAGCTGCACACAAGGATGCTGCACCAAGCAAACAGATTAGAAATCTCATATTTATCCGAGATGTGTTAGCTGGCGGCCGCCGATCAGATGGAAATGCAAATGGAAAATGGTCTGTCCTGCCATGGGGCCGTTGTTCGTCAGCAAACGGTACCCATCCTCGATATCGTTGGCGCTGGCCAGCTGCTGCGCGACGGTGATGCACTCAGCGATCAATGAAAGGTCTTCCGGCTGGACCGACTGAAGGTTGGGGATCTCTTTTTTGGGGACGATCAATATGTGCACTGGCGCTACGGGCGCGATATCTTTGAATGCAATGATCCGATCATTTTCAAAGACCTTCTCGCAAGGCAGCGTCCCTTGGATAATTTTACCGAATATTGTTGTCATGAACATTCCTATTTAATACATAGTCGAGGGCTTTATAGACATCCTCTTTTGTTTCCCAAACAGAGATAAACCTTCCCTTATGGCAAAAGATCGCTCCCGGAATTCCTGATACGCTCTTTAAGTCGGCATCGAGCAGCCCCGCCCATTCTTGTGGAAGAGGGACCCGCACCTTCATCCGTTCGTCAAGAGAAGGAGGAATTCCCCTTAGCTTCCAATGTCCGCTCGAAGGCATGATCACAAACAAAGCGGGATGCTTTTCTCCGCCCATTTCAAAAAAGGACTCCATCCAAGGCATCGCCTCGTCAAAGTAGAGGACTTTTTCTTTGCGTTCCATGCTCGCCGCAACTTTTTCTTTGCACGATTCGATGTAGCGGAACCTCTCAAGGAGCCTTGTTAAGTGGCCTAAAACAAAGTCGAGAGCTTGTTGAAAAGCTGCATTCTGCACAGAATCGAGAGCATCGTACATCGGCGGGACAAAATTGGTGACCACTTGGGAAAACGAACAGGAGCCAGCTTCTAAATGAAGCTTCCCGTTGTCATGCGCATCGACCCCCCAGATGAGCGACTTATTAAAAAAGTCATAGGTGTGCTCGTCGATGACGTGGGTATCTTTGAGGTACTGCCAGACCATTCCGGCGCTGCTAAAATCCCCGACATACTCAGATTGGTGATGATCGAAACGCCGGAGCGCAGGATTGTAGATCCCGCCGACATCGCAGACAAAATCACATTTGGAAAGTTTGGAGCTGTCGCGAGTGCGGATGATCTTGTCCCTGTCGATCTGATCGAACAGCAGCAACAATGCGCAGGCTGTGACCTCGTCGGCATGAAAGGAACCATCATGTGTTCCGCAGCTTCGTGGAATCATCGGAATAAACCGCCCCTCCCCTTAAATATCCCATTTTATTCCCCAAAAAAATATTGCTCAAGCACATACTTTGGAACATGATACTGTTTCCACTTGAAAGTTGGAGAATTTGTCAACGCCGAAGGCGGCAGATTTGCATCCGAATCCCGCAGGTTACTATTGAGAAACTAGAACCTGGGCGGGTCGGATGCGAAGGCGCCTCTTCGGCTAAGGCAAAACTCCAACTTTCAAGTGGAAGCAGTATAGTACTCTGAGCCTTAAGACAAATATTTTAACTGCAGAGAACGGACTGGGGTCCTCAAAGATGACGACTTGTCGACAACCGTTTTCTCTCCACAGACTCTTCGATGATTTTTTCTCTGCATCTTAAGCAACATGGAAAGGCTTCAATGGAAACCATTTCATAATCAATGGCTTACAAAAATTTTTTCCTGTTCTGAAAAATAAAAATGACTTTTTTTCACTGATCGATTAAGTTTTGCCGGCTCTTGCAAAAAACAGTTATCGACAAGTTTCCCACAATCGCTATAGATCCTATTTTTTTTATCCTCGTTTTGTATAAAGTCAAGTTTAAGAGCGGATTAACCAGAATCAAATGCCTCATGGAAAGCTACCTATATCCAGACCATTACGACCTTGTGACACCTGATGGATCGATCACTTCGATCAAAAAATCGGACGATGGATCGGCAACCGCAGAGATCATCATCCGGAGGATCTCGCCCGCCTTTGTCGGGTTCCATTTAACCCCCGAACACCTCTCCTTTAACCTCAAAAGCACGCTCGCCCAGCTCGGGCTAAATGGGATCATTCAAGAACTGTCGCTCGATGTCAAAGAATTGACCGCGCATGTCAATGTCCACTTGACCGCCTATGGAAAGATCGCAAAGGCCCTTTTGGAATTCATTGGAGAAGGAGACTATATCGGCAAGCTGTTTGCAGCCGATCCATCTAGGCGTGTCAGAAACCCCGATTACCTGCTCAGAATGTTCGGACGTACCGATCGTTGGGGCCGCCCCCTTCTGTCTCTAGGAGGCCCAGAAGGGCGCGATGAGATGCTGCTTGAAAAGATCGACGGAAGAACGGTCGCCTTTTTGAACTTGCAAGAAGGAACCTTGAATTATGACGAAGAAGCGACCATTGGACTTCTGCCGACGATCAGCAAAGCCCTTTCCAATCCCTCCTTCCGACTCCGCACACTGATCCAGCTCAACCAGACATGGCTCCCTTTTAGCAAGCGGACCGTCCATGAGAATGAGATCCTTTTGGTGCGCACAGCTCCTCTGCATATCCGCACGGCTTTTGGAAAAGTTGTCGACGAACTGCTTCCCAAAGGGTATTTTCACACAACGGCCAACGTGCTTGAGCCCGATACAAAAGCATCCGGCGATGTCTATGAGCTCTTTGGAACAGCGCGCGAAGAGATCACGAAGGTCCCCATCGAGTTCTATACCCTGGAGCCCCATCGCGAGCACGTTTTCTTCAGCGACCGGGACCAGCTGCAAAGCTGCCTTGAAGACCCGATCTCCCTGTTTCAAGCCTATGAGACCGCTCCCGAGCCATTGAACCATCGAGCTTCCGTCTTCGTTGTAAAAGGAGAGCAGCTGCTCAAGTTAAAACCGGAAGATTGGATAGCGAGGGAAACCCACAAATCGGAGTTTCCCGGACTCTTCCATCCTGGACAGCAGGCCTCGCTTGTCCAACGCTACATCGAACAGCAGCCCTGTTATCCGTTTCTTAAAAGCATCGAAGACGGCCTGATCACCAGCCAAGGCATCCTCCTCTGCCGCTACCTCCCCTCTCCCCTCATGAAAAAAATGATCCTCGGAGACCTCGTCCAGCGCTGCCTTAAAGCGATCTATTTCCAATACCCGTCGCTGACGCACGGCAGTTTTTTTTCCCACGAAGACCGGTCGATGCTGCTCGATTTGAGCAAGTTCGGAATCCCCATCTTCTGGGTCGACCTCACCTCGAAAAAAGTCCTCCAATACACCCCTAAGCCCAACAAAGACTCGGGAATGTTCGTCCCCCAAAACCTCGTCGAGACCTTCATTGATGCGACAGCTTTTGGGCTCTACGGCTCCAACCTGATGGAAGGAGACTTTGAACAAGAGCTTACCCTTCTTCTTGAAGGGATCGAAGACATGCGCAAAACGATGGACCACACCCTGCTGAACAAAGAGACCCCGATCGCCCTTGTCACCGGCGGCGGACCAGGAGTGATGGAGCTTGGCAACCGGGTCGCTAAAAAACTCGGCATCCTCTCCTGCGCCAACATCGTCGACTTCCGCAATGCGCAAAACCTCAACCTGACAGAACAAAAGCAAAATCCCTACATCGATGCGAAAATGACCTACCGGCTCGACCGTCTGGTTGAAAGACAGGCTGAGTTCCACCTCGATTTTCCCATCATCTTGACAGGCGGCATCGGAACGGATTTCGAGTATTGCTTAGAAGAGGTGCGCAGAAAAGTCGGCTCAGTCAATCCGACACCGGTGCTTCTCTTTGGAGAGGTTGATTATTGGAGGCAAAAGATCACATCCCGATTCCAGTGCAATCTTAAAGTTGGAACGATCAAACACTCAGAATGGGTCAGCAATTGTTTCTACTGCATCCAAACAGCGCGTCAAGGCCTCAAAGTCTATCGGGACTATTTCCTAGGCAAGCTCCCGATCGGCCTCAAACACCCTTCTCCAAAAGATGGGTTCATGATCGTTGAATAGACGCGAGCACAAAAAAAAGGAGCCTCGCAATGAGGCTCCTTTTTGACAGACCAAAGGCCAGTACAGGACAACCGTTAGGTCGTTGCTGCAGCTGCTCTGACTAAGTGTCCATTCGGTGTAGCAGAGTTCAAATGCTGGAAATGGACCATCAAGAACTTAACACCCGCATCAGTCAGATGGAATGGCGCATCAGCATGGCTATAATCATTCTGATACGGCATTGGCATGTCCGCTGTATCTGCAGGAGTCAAGCGGCCGGCCGTTTCATGAGTAGCAATCTCATTGTCGATAAACTGGCTGATGTCGCGCGCAAAACCTGCATCAGATGCAATTCTTCCATTAAGGAAGTTCTTCATGTTGAACAGGATGTTCGCAGGCGTATAGATCCGCTGGAAAACGTTGCGGAACTGTTCTGGCTGCGTATGAGCTTGAAAACGGTTCTCAGGAGAACGCGCATTGTTTCCGCCCATTTCGATATAAGGGTCTTGTAAGTTGGTCGGGCTTGTATCAAGTCCAAACTCGTTACCGACAGCCCTACGGATAAAGTTCAGCGTATGTCCGCTCTGAGTTGATAAGGAATAGTAGTTGATGAACAGATCTTCCTTCGTCTCTTGGATATACTGCTTGATGATCTCATCTAATGTTTCCATCTGGTTAGAAAGGACGCGGTAGACCTTGAAAGCCTCCGTGTGGCGTCTCGGAACGCAATGCTCTGAAGCGCTGCAGAGGTTTTCGATCGCCATTCTTTTTTTAGCGATGATGTCTGGAGCTTCTGGACTACCATCATCAGGAGCGCGCAGGCCGAAGATAATCCCTTTGAGGGCGATATCGATATCAGCTGCGATGTTGCGATAGTATTGTGTACCACTTGCCGCATTGGTGCGCACCATGTCCAAATAGTTAGTCTCTAAAGAACGTCGAGCGTTTGCACGTGTAATCTCCGTCCCTTGGTCTTGATAAAGGACATCGTTAACGCCAACGCCGATTAGATCGCAAATGCGGTCGAACTGGGTCAGCAGCTCGCCGATTTGGATAGGCGGGGTAGCATTGTTGGCAATGTGTTGGATCACTGCAGGATCGAGCCGCTGTGGAGTTTCTGCTATCTTAGCTGCGTTCACAGTCAATCCTTGATAGACCTCTGCAGGAATATCGGTGGAAAAAACAATAGCTGCTCCAGCGCCGGAATGTTGAACGGCACTGCCGGTTCCAGTTCCAGTCGTCGTGCCTGTTTTACCGCTGAAAAAATCGAAGATCGGCTTGAAGAAATCAGCAATCCCTTGGAAGATTGATGAAAAGAAGTCGAGGACAGGTTGCATGAAAGTGCAAGGGCATGCATCCGCAGAAGCTGAAACAGTCTCGCGGACAGAACCCATACCTTGAGGAGCTGCCGTTCTCTGTGTTAAAGCGCTATTTGACGTTTGTGTTTGGGAGGCCTGGATTCCATGGCCGCCGTCTAATGGATTTAAAGACATATTTTTCTCCCCTAATATAAGGATTTGCTACAAGAAACTCTTAAAATAAGTGAGAAGAATATGACTGAAAACTGACTTTACATCAACACATTTCCATTAAGAATTCGTAAAGATTTTTTCTGAAAATTGATAATAATAAATAGTTGACTTGAAGCGCCAATAATTATTTTAACAGACTCCTAGAATCCCCAAGAGAAGCCAATCTCGCCGTATTCAGTGCGCTTGTTAAAGAACTGGCCTTCATAGGAATATCCATGGTGGTAATCGATATAGACGCGCATCTTGCGCCCGATCCCTTGCATCTTGCTGATCTCATAACCTAATTTATAAGTTGTATCCAAGTTCCAATGCCTTTGCTGCCAATTCTCTAAATGGACAGCAAAAAATGGAGTCCCGTACAAGCGATGGTAATACAATTTTTTACCAAAGAGCCTAAGCTCCATCCCATACTCGACATAAAAAGGTTTGATGCGGAACGTCGGATCGCTATGAAAGACGATCCCTGGGCCAAAGTATCCCCTTAAGTGCTTTGAAAACTGGTAGGAGGAAAAGAAATCGATCGCCTCCATGCTCGGGTTTTTCCGCTTCTTGATGTACTTCGGATGATTGACCAAGAACTCATCGCCCAAATGGGAGGATTCATGATAGACCCTGAGGCGGAACGACCAGCGGTCGACTGCGTAAGTGAGCGGAATTCCCACATAATAGTCGGCGTTGACAAGCTCGCACCATTCGCCGTCGTTTTTCTTAGGCACGTGCCAATAGTTGAAGACAGCAAAGACGCCCGCATCGATCCCGATCTGCAAGTCCCCATGCCAACGGAACACGTCGCGCCATCGGAAGATCGGAAAGTCGTCCCCCAAAGAAACTGCGGCAACGACGTTGCCGATCACTTTATCGCCTATGCGCAGCGCAGCAGAGTAAGTCGGCTGACGAGGATCGGCGACTAAAGGAGCAAATAGAACCGTTGCCTGAGGGAACCAGATCCCGTCGACACGGGGCTGTTCGACGTATTTCTGCCGAGACTGGATCTCTTCTTTTGACAAGTTCTCTTGGACCTCGACCGATTTAACGCCCGGGAGGTCTCTTACAAATTCGATAATACTCTGTGCCACCAGTTCGTTCTTCGGCAAATTGGCCAAAAAGACATGGTGGTCCTTGACGATAACAACGACACGGTATTCATAATAGTGCATGTCGACAAGGGCTTGAATGTAGCCTTCAAGGTAAGGATCGGTCGCATCTTCAAAGTTTTCAACGGGAAGGCTGTCGGCGCGCGTGAGAACCACTGGCTCAATGAAAGAGATCTGCTTCCGCTCGCTAGCAGAGTCGACAGGGAACAGATCGGCATCTGTGTCCATGCTCAGGTCTAAAGACTCATCGTAATCTTTTTCTAAATGCGTGTATTGAACGGCTGGCGCAGCTGCGCAAAAGGAAAAGCAGCACAGTGAAAAACCTAAAAGGGCCAATGCACATCTCGATCGCTGTATCATTCCAAGCACCTCTTTACCTAAACTAGATTTGATCGTCCCATTACAAAATGATGCAGTTCTTTTTAGCTGCAAAGAGATATGTATAATGGTACGCGCCGTTTATCCGCAAAAAAAAAATTCTTTCCATTCTTCTTTTCAATTGTGCTACCATTTTTTTTATCTGTTTTTTGCAAAAAGGTAAAAACCATGACAAAGGCATTTTCTCTATTCGGAAAAAAAAGCGCAGAGCAACAGGAAGCATCGCGGACGCTTCAAAACCGCGCCGTCCTCGGCGTTCTTCTTATGATCGGCGGACTCGCGCTTTATCCGCTTGCCGACGCCTTTATCAAACACCTCATGGGCATCTACACAGTGCCGCAAGCGACATTCCTGCGGGCCATCACCCGCCTAGTTCCCCTTCTGATCGCCACCTTCTTCCAAGGCGGCCTGATAAAAGTCCTTTCGACCAACCACCCCAAACGCCACCTCGTCCGCCTCGGCGTCAACCTCGTCTACACCTACTGCTTCATGTACGCCTTCTCCATGTGCTCCCTCACCAGCATCTACACCTTGAGCTACACATCGCCGTTCTTCATGATCATCCTGAGCGCCGTCATGCTCAAGGAATCCGCAGGAAAAGAAAAGTGGGCGGCTGTCGCAATAGGAATGATCGGCGTTGTCATCGCCATGCGCCCAGGGTCAAGCGTCTTCGAGATCGCCTCGCTTATCGTCCTCTTAGGTACGTTCTTAGGAGCCCTGAACAAGATCCTGATGCGCCGCCTCGCTTCCACGGAGCACAGCCTGGCAATCGCGATCTATCCGAACCTCATGATGATCCTCGTCACCCTCCCCGTCCTCTTCTCGACATGGCAGCCGATGCCTTGGAGCCACTGGGGACTCTTCGCCATTGTCGGCGTGATCACCGCAGCCGGACAATACGCGATCGCGCAAGCCCTCCGTTATGCGCAAGGCTCGACCCTTGCCCCTATCGACTACTCCTCCTTCTTCTGGGTCGTCGCTCTCGACTTCTTCTGGTGGAATAAAACGGTCGAATGGTACACGATGCTTGGCGCAGCAATCATCGTCGGCAGCAACCTGTTCATCCTCTACTGCACCCGACGCGAAGAAGCGAAAAAAACAGCCCTGTCCGCCGCTGCAAAGCCATAGGAGGCAGCTGCAAATTGCCTCATAGGGTAGTTTTTGGTTGCATTTCCATGGCCCAGCGCTTATCATTTTACCTCTCACGGGGCAATAGCTCAGTCGGTTAGAGCAGCGGACTCATAATCCGCTGGTCCC
>JAFEGF010000058.1 GCA_018240225.1 Verrucomicrobiota bacterium | reverse complement strand
CCATAATCCATAACGTTAACTCCTTAAAAAATTAGTGTTCCTTTGGTTTCATTCGCATCAGGGGATTGAACAAACGGCCTCCGCCATCGAAGCAATAATGATACCATTCGATGAAATTAAGACGAAGCCCATGGATGACCCCTGCCATTAACCCAAGTAAAATATTCACGCTGTGCCCAAAAAGGATGACAATCCATCCAATGAACAGCCCCACGTCCTGGCCGATCTCATTAAATGTCGATGCCATGATCGATCCCGCAAGCCCAAGGGCATAAAGACGCAAGTAGGAAAGGACATCGGCAAAGACTTGGACCATGTTCGCAATTTCCCCCAATCCTTTCAGCCGCTTTTGCACCAAGGCTAAAAAGAGGGCGGCGATCACGCCGCTATAGATCAACTGCAGGCCAAGCTCATTGCCAGTCTGCTTATCGACAAATCCTAAAAAGTGCAGCAATGACGTTGCATTCAAGGTCTCAGGGAAATACAGATAGCAACCGACCATGAAAGCAATCCAGCCGATCCCAGCCCAGTGCCGAAACAGGTAGCGCAAGAAAGAAAATGCGATGTGGATAACCCCGATGATCAGCGAAAACTCCAGGAGGATGCTGTCGGAGAATGCATCGAACATCTCATAACTGATCCTTCCTTTTTCTTCCGAAACAGCTCCATCTAGGAATTCCTGTCCGTTTTTGACATTGGTCAGGTTGGAAAATTTGGCGACCCACTGCTTTTGGACATCATCCTTAATGTTCAGGTGATACTCCGCCTTTTTGACGGCAAGATATTGGATCAAAGAGACTTTTCCAAGCCAGCTTTTGGGCTGAACTTGGATGCCGAAAAAGGCGGAAGTGGCCACTCCCCACAGCACGCATGCCGTTGAAAGGATCAGGGCCAGCTTGACAAATCGCTTGCCTTGCCCTTTAAGGGAAGGATACTTGAACTTGAGGTAAAGCGCGATCCCCAGGTAAAGAAGCCCATAGCCGCCATCGGCTACGATCATGGCAAAGAAGAGGGCAAAGAACCAGAAGACCCATCCGGAAGGGTCTTTATCGGATGTTGCAGGGATATCATAGATTTTAACGAGGTCCTCACCGATCCGCTGCGCTCCCTTGTTCTCCATATAGGTGGGAACTTTGTCTTGTTCTTCAATCACGATCGGCTCGCAGTGCACAGCCATCCCGTCGATCACAGCAAAAAGGATATTCGTCTTGTTCTCAGGGACCCAAGCTTCAACGGCAAATAGGGTGCCCTCCAATGGGAAAGCGAGGTCCTTCTTGGCAATATGCAAGTGGTAGTCGTTTAAAAAATCGATCAGCACATGATGGAGGTAGTCGATATGCCCAGCGAATCCTTTGAGCTCTGCTTCCATTTGATGCAGCGACTCCTTGACAAATGTCAAGTGGGTCTGCAGTTCGCCAAGAGGACGGTCGATCCTCATTTCAATCATATCAGGATAGCTTTTAGGGCTGCGGTTGATCGTCACAAAATAATCGAGGTCGTAATCGGTACCAATGTAGATCACTTCATCGGTGAAGTTCGTTGCATGGCTTTTAGCTGTCTTCATGCAGAAAAACTGGATCTCTCTGCCCGACTCTTTTTCGATAAAGTCGATATCTTCGGTTGAGAAGTCGCCAAAAGGAGCAACGCGGGAGATCTCCGCTTCGACCAGTCTTTTTTCTTCTGAGAGCTTTTCAACCTCTGCCTTGAGCTCTAAGACCCGATCGGCCACTTCCAATGCAGTCGCACGCTCGATATCGCCTTCATAAGGTTTTTTCACAGGAAGTTTGCGCAAGATCTTGATGGCATGCGAGAGCGTTTGGACTTCTGCAGGCAGTTCGACCACTTTTTTTCCTGAAGGGGAAATAAACTCGATGACCCCCTGTGTTTGCGCACGGGAGAAGAAGCGGTCGATCTCTTCTTTGGCTCCAATGAGAAGATACTTTTTTACATTGATGATCATCGCCCTTTCCCTTCATTGCGCATTTGGATCTTTTTCTTGGCTACTTTAGCTTGAGAAACTGCCGCTAGCTGCTGGTCGCCAAGAAAGATTTTGATCTTTTTGATGTTCTGCTGGGCCCTTGGGATCAAAATTTTCTCGAAAAGGTTGACGCGGATCGATACCTCGCGCAGCTCTTTTTCCAAAAGCCTCTTCTTCTCTTCTGCGATCGCGATCTTTTCTCTTGCCGTCAGAAGGTCCTTGACCCCCTCGATCGCAGATTCAAACCAGATCGGCGTATCGAAAAGGGAATAGCTCGAGGGTGCGAACACAACCCGCTCAAGGATAGGGATGTCGACGCCTGCCACATTCTCAAAGCTTTTTTCGACTTGGACGATCTCAACAGATGAGAACAGATCAGGCGCATTGCGGTCGGTAAAAAGTGAGCAATACTTACCAACATGCCCTTGAGCAGTCGAAAAATCAATCCGCAATCCTTCAATCTCAGCTTGGGCCAAGTTGACCTCGACCTGGAGCATCGCTTTTTTCAGCTGGAGCGTCGGCAAATACTTTTGCAGACGGTCATGCTTGAGCTGTTGGACCCTTAGTTCGGTTTTTGTTAACTTAACGTCAGCCACGCATCCATCTCATTCTTTAACCCTTTTTGGGCCAATATTTATCAATCAATGTCTGTTTGATCCCCACTTCGTGTGAATCAAAACATTCCGCCAAAGTCTTCCAACCTAAGGCCAACGCATCTTCCAAAGAAAGATTGACTTGCAGGTTCATCATCCTGTCTTCAAAGAGATGGGAAAAATGGAGCAGTTTCTCATCCCAGCGCGATAAACGGAAGCCCATGCTTTGCCGCTCGCGCGCTTTTTTCGAATCAGCATAAAGGCGGATCTGTGCGTTGGCAATGTCGCCGTGGTCTTCACGAGTGACTTTGCCGATCACTTGCTGCTTCAAGCGGGAAAGGGAACCGAAAGGATCGATCCTGCCGCCATGCAGATAAAACTGCCCTTCCGTGATGTAGCCGGTATTGTCTGGAATAGGATGGGTGACATCGCCGCCGGGCATGGTCGTAACCGAGATGATGGTGATCGAACCGCTGCCATCGATATCGACCGCTTTTTCATAACGGGAGGCCAAGTCGGAATATAGCGAACCGGGATATCCGCGGTTCGATGGGACCTGGTCCATCGTGATCATGATCTCTTTGATCGAGTCTGCAAATGCAGTCATGTCGGTCAGAAGGACGAGCACATCCTTGTCCTGCACAGCAAACTTCTCGGCGCAAGCCAGCGCCATATCGGGGACCAGCAAGCATTCGACAGCAGGATCAGTTGCGCGATGGACAAACATGATCGTTTTGTCCAAAGAGCCCGATTTTTCAGCATTGTCGATGAAGGCCTGATAATCGTCGAAACGCAGGCCCATTCCCCCAATGATAACGACGTCGGCATCGGTCTGGTTCGCAATCCGCATCAAAAGCTGGTTGTACGGCTCGCCGGCAATCGAAAAGATCGGGATCTTTTGCGATTTTACAAGGCAGTTGAACACATCGATCATCGGAATATTGGTACGGACGAGGTCACGAGGGACGATCCGTCGCACTGGATTGAAGGATGGAGAACCGATCTCGAGATGCTCCCCTGTAATGACAGGGCCATTGTCGATCGGGTCGCCGGCACCATTAAGACGCCTTCCAAATAGGGAATCGCTGCAGACAACTTCCATCTGACGATTTAAAAACGTCACTCGGTCATTCGTCGCGATCCCGCGCGTGTTCTCAAAACATTGCAACGTAACATACTCGCCATCGATCCGAAGCACAGATGCGTAAGTGGATCTGCCATCATGTTTGTGCACGCGGGCAAGCTCGCCGAGGCATACGCCTTGGGCCATTACCGTGATCAGGTTGCCGCGCATGTCAAGAATTCTATCATAAACCTTTTTCATCTTTTTCCTCTGTGCGTATCAGCGTGCTCTTTTTTAGCAGCATGTTGCAGTTTGTGTTCTATCCGATGAAATGCCTCTTCATAACGGGCGGACTTAAAGGGCAGGAAATTCATATTTTTCATCTCGTTTTGCAGCTCGAGGAAAAATGTTCGAGCGGCATCATGGGAATCAAAGGCAAAATGGGTATCGAAGATCTGGTAGATCAGCTTGAACAACGGGACCTGCCTTTGCAGTGGGCAATAGGCATCTTCCTTGTCAAACGCATTCTGCTGCAGATAGCTGAACTCGTAGAGCTCCGATTTGAGATAGGTGATCATATCGTTCATCGAGATCCCCTCTTCGCCAACGACCTCCATCCTTTTGCCGATCTCATCTCCTTCGCGTAAAATTTTGGCAGCCCGCTTGACCATCTTGTTCCAGCCTTCGACGCGCGCTTCGAGCTCTTGTCCGACATCATCGACATATTTGCTCCAGGAGATCAACGGATCAATCGCAGGATAGCGCCGCGCATCCGATCTGGCCCGCGACAGTCCATGGAATGCGCCGACGACAGACAGGGTCGCCTGAGTGACAGGCTCTTCAAAGTTACCGCCTGCGGGCGATACAGTTCCGCCTATCGTCAACGAACCTGTTTTTCCGTTGCGGAGAGTGATCACGCCTGAGCGCTCATAGAACGCTGCAATGCGCGATCCTAAGTAAGCAGGAAAGGCCTCTTCGCCAGGAATTTCTTCAAGGCGTCCCGACATCTCTCGCATCGCTTGAGCCCATCGGGAAGTCGAATCGGCAAGCAGAAGCACATCGAGCCCCATCTGGCGGTAATATTCCGCAATGGTCGCTCCCATGTAAATGGAGGCTTCCCGCGCAGCGACAGGCATCGATGACGTATTGCAGATCATGACCGTTCGATTCATGAGAGCTTCATTGGTATGCGGATCAGTCAAATGGGGGAACGTCTTTAATACCTCGACAACCTCCCCTGCCCTTTCGCCGCAGGCGACAATGACAACGACATCGACAGCAGAATATTTGGAAAGGTGGTGCTGCAGAACGGTCTTGCCGGCGCCGAATGGTCCTGGTGAACTAAAAGAGCCTCCTTTAAGGACTGGAAACTGGGTGTCGACAATGCGCATCCCAATGTCCATCATTTTGGTGGCTTTCGTCTTTTCCCCTTCGAACAAAGGCATTTTGACTGCCCACTTTTGAAGCATCGTGAAGTGGTGCTCTCCCCCTTTCTCATCGACCGCGCGGGCGACGACGGTATCAATCGTATAAGAGCCAGGCTTGATCATCCAGTTGATCGTATACTGTCCGAAATGGGTAAAGGGCACCATGATCTGATGGTGGAACCTCCCCTCCATGACGTAGCCTAAGCTGTCTCCTCGGGCGACCGTGTCCCCGACTTTTGCAGTCGGCTGAAAGTCCCAATGCTTGGAACGATCGAGAGGCGGTAAGTACACGCCTCGAGAGAGGAACAATCCCGTTGCGTCAGCGACTTTCTCTAAAGGATTTTGAAGTCCGTCGACGATCGACGTCAAAAGGCCCGGGCCGAGCTCGGCTTCCAGAAGATGGGTGCTAAACTCCACTGATGTATGAAGGCGGACTCCCCGTGTGTCTTCAAAGACTTGGATCTTGGCGGTGTTGCCAACAATTTCAATGACCTCTGCCTTCAGGGAAGTCCCGCCGCCTAGGCGGACCATGCAGACCTCTCCTTGCCGGATGTCTCCTTCAAATTCAACTTGCAGCAAGTTCCCGAATGCTTTGATCATACGGCCTGTCGCGATCTTTTTAGAACTGTAATTTGGTGTTTCGTTCATCCTTCAACTCAATTGTAGTGTATGCGAGTAAGCTTACGAGGCAATTGCGAAACTCATTTGCCCAGCTAAATCGTCCTTTTGAGGCCATTTTCATCTATTCTCCTTAGCTGGCCCACTTGGGGCCGACCTCGTCAAATAGAGCGTGGCAGCTTCGCTGCCCCTTGTAACTGGTCTCAAAATCATCGATTTTTCCGGGCAAAGCAGTTTTGCAACTGCCTCTTACTTATGGACAAAAGTCTCTAAGATCATCTGTCCTTTTTCTTCATCAAGCTCATTGTACTGTTCGATGATCATCAAGCGTGCCATATAAGCTAAAATAACATCGATAGAAAACAGGGAGTCTTCCGCCATTTCTTCAACTTTTTTGAACCGGTATTCTGCAAAGGCCTTGTGCTGCTCCCACGCATCAGGGTATGTCGCAACGATCAGTTCGCTCAGTTCACTATACTCCATCGGCGGCTCATATCGGTCGGCATCTTTTTGCGCCAAGATCTGCGCAACGAACGGATCGGCAAAGTCCTCAAACTGCAGTTCTCTGGTAAGATCACGGCCAAGCTGTTTGGCGCGGATTCCAACTAGGACAAGCCTCCACTCCCTTTCAAACGTGAAATACTTTTTCAAAAATCCCTTGAGCTTAGGGATCTCTTCCTGAAAAAACCGTGCCAAGAGGGCTGAAAATTGACGGATCCTGTCTTGAGTTTTCTCAAACTCGTCGAGAAATTCAAATACGTAATTGGGCAAACCAGCACGTACGAGCAATGCCTCGTCGAGTTCCTTTTCCGTCATCGTTCCGCGCGAGTCGATCGGCTCCTCTATAAACAAATTGCGGATGTTGCAAATATCGGTAAACCGCATCAACGTCCGGGCCAGGAGCAGATCGCTTTTGTCGAGATTGACAGCGAGGCGCATCTTCAACTCTTCAAAAGTGATGTCAGGCTTATCGCGCAACAGCAGAGGAGGCAAAGAAGGCGCCAAAAAATAATAGTTACCCATTAGAGCTCAAACCTTCTAATTTTTTCCGAAAAAAAGCTCGCGGAAGTCTTTGCGGATATAGGCAGCAATGATCTCTTTCAATGCGGCATCGGAAATATCCACAGTGATGTTTTCTTTGTGGAGCTTGACCTCGATCCCTCCAGTAAGCGGCCCGATCAGAACGCTTTTTTCCTTAAGGCGCTCCAGAATTTCAGCCCCTAAAAGGGAATTGATCGATTTCGCAGGAACGGCTGCAGGAACATAAACGGTCAAGTTCGCCTCAAGCCCCTCTTTTTCAACTGCACTCACAACAGCCTTGACAAGCTGCACTAAAAGCTGCGGGTCCTGCGTCTGTTTGGTGATCAGGCGCATCAGTTCAGGATTGAACAGCTTGTCTTCAATGCTTTGCCTAAGCGCTTCGACAGCTTGTTTGCAGGCTTGGGACAGGGATGACTGGAACACGGTCTTCTGCCGCTCAATCTCTTGCTTGGCCTCATATTCCATTCGTTGGATCGTCAAACGAGCCTCCTCGATCATCCTCTCGGCGTCTTGCCTTGCCGTAGAGATAGTCTCCTCGGCTTGCTTTTTGGCAGGTTCGAGAGTTTCCCGTCGAAGAACGTCGCAGATCTTCTTTACTTTATCTTTTCCAGTTTCCATTGGCCCTATGACACTCCATGGTTTCGCTCGACCCTTTATCAGGCCGACGTTACTAAAATATCTCATCCTAAATTTATTGTCTTTACAAGGATATTTTTCAATCCCATTTTTGCTTATGGCTAAAGTTTGTTATGGAGCGCTGCGAGCTCCCCTGTTGGCGCAAAAAGAAAAATTGCACGAAAGTCTTGGCTGTGTCATAACGATTGATTACGAAATAATATTTTGTAGCGCCTTTAGTTCTAAACGAGGATTTTCTCCATGCGAAAAATCATCACGGCAACCCTTGTTTTATCAATCGTGTTCTGCTCCTCCCAGGCCTTTGCCGAAAATGACCTTAACCAATGGAAAGAGGAAACAGAGGCACTTTGGCGAACTGGCACGGGATCGCAAGATGGGGCCTTTTCCGCAATTGCTGTCTCTATGCTGGGATGGGGCCTAGGACTTGCCGCGGTGATCGGTATTGTAGCATCGGTCCTTCATCAAAGCACAGCTTCTACTGCACACAACAACGCCCACGTATGTCCATAAAGTCAATGACAACCCCCTGGAGCGCTGGCTCCAAAGTCCTTACTTGCCTGACCGCTTTTTCTTTATTGCTCGTCCCTGCCTTATCTTGGGCCCATCCCGCTGGGGAAAAGCAAAACATCGAAACAGAGCAGCACCAAACATTCAGCTACATCACGCCGCCTGCAGGCTGGGAGATCGCCGATCCGAAATTTTTAGCAAAAAGCGTACAAATCGCTTTCCTAAAAAAATCGGGCACCGGCTTTTCCCCATCGGTCAACCTCGCCATCGAAAAATCGAACCTCTCTTTGCCCGAATACTTGAATGTGATCCGGCAAATCTATGAGTCCGATAAGCGCAACCGTTGGCGACAGCTCGGCAAGGTGCATACCCAGTCAGGCATCGGCCAATTGACAGAGATCGATACGGACACAGAATTCGGTCCCGTCCGTATGCTCCAGCTCATCTTAGTTAAACAAGGCTGCACGTATGTCGTCACAGCTGCCGCCTTAAAAGAACAGATCGCCCAATACTACAAGGATTTCCAAGCTACGTTTCGATCCTTGCAGATCACATCCGATCTGATCAGCACTGTTCCGCAAATGGAAAGACGCGATTCCTTGAAAGAGCGGAGCGAACGCCTCATTTCATCCTGGGAAAAGACAGTGGAGCAAGGCGTTGTCTCGCTAGCAGAGTCCAGATTTCAAAAAGAGCATTGGCTCCCTTTCCAAAATGCTGTCCTGCAAGAATTCGAGGACATGGGACCTCATTGGCAAATCCTTATGCTGAAGAGCATCCAGGAAAAAATGATCGCGCTGGTCCCTCCGACCGAAGTCCAGCCTGAAGAAGTCCTAGCAGAACTCAATTCCCTGAACGCAGACGAACTTGAAGAACAGTTTCTTGCTGAAGAAGCAGTCGAGATCACAGATAGTGATGAGAACGTCATCGACTTCAACGAAAAAAGTTCTCTCGCAGATAATCTTTCTGAACAAGAGATCTCCACCGATCTTACTGCTGCCGAGCTGCTTCCAGACGATCTCATTTCCGATGATGGGGAGCTAGATTTATCATTCGAAGAGGAGCCCCTTTCAGTTTCTCAGAACGTCGATTCTGAAATGGAAGCAGCCGATTGCAACGAGCCTCTTTCTGAAGAAGTTCTTCTTGGACAGGATGAACTGGCAACGCTCCCAGTTGATCCCATTTGCCATGCGGAGGCCACCCTCCCTTCTGAGAGCTTGATCGAGGATGGACAAAATACACCTTAACAATTTATAAAGACTGATATCCAATATCCAACTACAACTAACTATCGACGACCAATAACCAAGCAGGGCACTATGAAAAAACCATTCCTATCAGCCTTAACGATCGTATCCATGCTTTTAACGCCCTACCTTAGAGCTCAAGATCCTGCTCCAACGATCGCACCCAAACTAGAACCTGGCAGCAGTTCCACCTCACCGACAAGCATCCCAGAGCCTGAGATGGGAGGCACAGATGCGCCTTCCAGCGCTCCCCAGCACAATGGCCCAGAGGCCGTTGCGCCAGCACATTCCCCTGAACCAGACCGCCCTGAGGCTGATGCACCAGCATCAACACCGGCGCCTAACGCCCCCGAAGCCTCTGCATCAAACCCTGTTCCCGTCCAAGAACCTGCTGAACAAAGCACGCTGGCTACAGAGCCTGAATCAGAAGATGAGGGAACCCCTGTCGGCGAAGCTTCAACAGAAGGCTCTAAAACTGCAAAGAAAAAAATGTGGTCGAATATTGCCCTTGCAGTCGTGACTGTGGCGATCGCTGTGACCGCATTGATCCTTGTGTCTCAAAACCACGGACATAGCAAACACCACCATCACCACAAGAAATAAATGATTGAGCCCCGGTCTGAATGAATTCGGGGCTTTTTTCATGAGTAGGAATTGCAAAATTTGCAAATAGTTACTTCATGCTTCACATGCTAGCCCAGTACCTCTGCATGTTCGCCTTGCTCACCGCAATGCTAACAAGCTGCAGATCGGGCAGTCGTTGGTCTCTTGACCGGGTCGAATCGGGCAGCTCCGCTTTCAATTCCACCAAGCTTATCTTTCCTGCCGGCGATCCTATCCACGGGATCGACGTTGAATTTCTGAATACGAGCAAAAATCTCTACGTCTATCTCAATGTCCATTCGACTCCGATCCCCGCGTTAAAAGACGACCCCAAACATGCTTTTGTCATTCTTACTGTTGGTTCTGAAAAACATCGTTTCGAAGCCGTGCGGAGAGAAGGAGGGCAAAGGCTGCTGCTTCCTGAAGAGGCGGTCAACCTGCTGATCGGATCCCTTCAAAAGGACCTGCCTATCGAGATTAAGATATCTGGTTACTCGGCCCAGCTAACCGCCTCCGATTTTTCTGAGAAATTCAAAAAAATGCAGCAAAACCCCCTCTTCCCAAACCCCTTTCACCTTCCGTTCTAATTCTTCGATCAGTATACTAAGGTTTCTTGAAGGATTGAAGCTATGCCATAGCGTTTTACAATTTCTTTCAAACTTTTTTGACTTTTATGGGGAAAAACTGATGAACAAGCTGGAACAACTCAAAAAACTCACCACCATCGTTTCCGATACCGGCGAGTTCGAAGAAATCAAAAAATACCATCCGACAGACGCAACGACAAATCCATCCCTCATCCTAGCAGCCTCCACAAAGCCTGAGTACCAGTTCCTCATCGAAGAGGCGATCCAGTGGGGCAAAAAAAATGCAACTTCCCCTAAAAACCAGCTTGAAGCGATCATCGATAAGGTCTTTGTCAACTTCGGACTTGAAATATTAAAGGTCGTCCCAGGCCGCGTTTCAACAGAGGTCGATGCCCGCCTTTCTTTTGATGTCAAAGGGAGCGTAGAAAAAGCCCGCAGGCTCATCTCCCTCTACGAAGCTGCGAAGATCGACAGAAAAAGAGTCCTCATCAAGCTCGCCTCGACCTGGGAAGGGATCAAGGCCGCAGAGATCTTGGAAAAAGAAGGGATCCATTGCAATATGACGCTGATGTTCTCCCTATGCCAAGCGATCGGCTGCGCCGATGCCCATGCAACCCTCATCTCCCCCTTTGTCGGCAGGATCTTGGACTGGTACAAAAAAAGCGAAGGCAAAGAGTCCTATCCTCCGGCAGAAGACCCAGGGGTCATTTCCGTCACACAGATCTTTCATTATTACAAGAAGTTCGGGATCAAGACCCAGATCATGGGAGCAAGCTTTAGGAATGCCGATGAGATCACGGAACTTGCCGGCTGCGACCTGCTGACAATCGCTCCAAAACTTCTCGAAGAGCTTCAAAACGCCCAAGGCGATGTTCCAAAAAAGCTCGATGCGGAAGCTGCTAAGAAAATGAACATTGATAAGATCGACCTCGATGAAAAGACGTTCCGCTGGATGCTTTGCGACAATCCGATGGCAAACGACAAGCTGTCCGAAGGGATCCGCAATTTTGCCAAGGACCTCGTCAAACTCGAAAAAACTCTGATGCAACGTCTTTAATCGAATCATTCATGTCGCTTTTGGATGCTTTAAAGAAAAAAACTCAGCTGGCAGCAGATACTGCCAGCCTCTCTGAGATCAGGCGCTTTAAGCTAGATCACGCCACCAACAACCAAACCCTGATCCGGCAAGCCATCATCTCCCCTGAGTATCATGAGCTGCTCGACTTAGTTAGAAAAAAAGGGGGCAGCGAGCCAGACCTATCCTACGATCACCTCCTCGTCGCCATCGGATCTACTATTTTAAAAGAGATCCCCGGAACGTTAAGCACGCAGATCGATCCGCAGATCACTTTCGATACGGAAAAAATCCTCGCCCGATGCCGCCGATTAATCTCCTTGTTTGAAGATGCCGGCGCCGACTGCAAACGGCTCATCTTAAAAATCCCCGCATCCTGGGAAGGCGTTTCTGCTGCCAAAATCTTAGAAAAGGAGCAGGTCCGGTGCAACATTACCCTGATTTTCTCTCTGTTCCAAGCAACCGCCGCGTTCGAGGCCAATGCAACAATGATCGCGCCTTATGTCGGCAGAGTCTCCGATTGGTTTGCTGCTCATGAACCAAACAGAGCTGTCAATGCAGATCCAGGCGTTCACTTTGTCCAGCAAATCCTGGCACATGCCAAACAACTGGGCTGTAGAACCCAGGTCATGGCAGCCAGTTTCCGCTCCATTGAACAAATTAAGAACCTTGTCCAATCCCATTATCTGACTATTGGACCAAAACTGCTTGCAGCCCTTTCAGAACAACCGAACATTGCTAGGCTCGCCATCGAATCCGATCCCGCTGCAGGGCCTCAAATAACAAAAAATATCAATAGAGACACCTTCCACTCCCTCTTCTCCCAAGACCCCATGGCCTCCACCCTCTTTGCAGACGGGCTTCAAAAATTCAGCACAGATTATTTGGAAGTCGTCAAGCTCCTCCATTCTTAAACAAAAAAGTCCGCAACTCTCCCAATCAAACACTAATCTTTAATTTTCATATTAATAATTAACCAAATCAAACTCTCTTGTAAAAATACATTCAGGAAAAGTAAAATGCCTGCGCTATCCATTAACAAGGAATTTTTTATGGCACATTCAATTTCTCAAGATACTCCTCCAGCAGCGCTGCCGCCGTGTGCAACAAACTGCTTAAAAACTCTTGGAGCTGCAGGTTCAATTGCCGGATCAGCAGGCATTACAGCATTAACTAGCGCAGTTTTTTCAATAACCAATCCGATCACCGGAGCTGTTTTCGGCGCAACCTATACAGTGACTTCGCTGGTCACTAACGGAATCTGCGAATATACAGGATGCTCGGCAAATAATGGACTTTTAAAAGCAGCCCAATGCGGACTTTCCATTATT
>JAFEGF010000057.1 GCA_018240225.1 Verrucomicrobiota bacterium | reverse complement strand
GTTCGTCACAACTGGCAGCATCATCGTCCGTCAACGCGGAACGAAGTGGAAGCCAGCTAAGAACGTCGGCGTCGGAAGAGACGACACACTCTACGCTCAGTGCGATGGTATTGTTACCTACCGCAAAAGCGCAAGAACACACGTTTCCGTTCTGCCTGTTGCATAAGTTTTACGAAGTTAACGTTTTAAGAGCCCCTGGGAACAATTCAATTTTGTGTTCTAGGGGTTTTTTATTTTAAGGATTTGGACATGTTTATCGATTCAGTCAAAGTCACACTGCGTGCAGGAGATGGTGGAAACGGCGTCGTTGCATGGCGGCGGGAAAAATACATCCCCAAAGGCGGCCCTGTCGGCGGTAATGGCGGAAAAGGCGGATCGATTATCTTCCAGACCGATGTCCATACCCCTTCCCTTGAAAGCTATCGAAACCGGCGGATCATCGCAGCTGAGAACGGCCATTGCGGCGGAGGAAACCTGCGCCAGGGACGTAACGGGAAGGACCTCATTTTGCCAGTCCCTTGCGGCACGCTCGTCAAAGACGCCCAGACCCAGGAAGTGCTGTTCGACTTTACCGAAGAAAACCAAAGCTGGCAGATCTGCAAAGGCGGCAAAGGCGGCAAGGGGAACCACTGCTTTAAATCGCCGACCAACCAAGCCCCTAACATTTGCACTCCAGGAACCCCAGGAGAGCACCGGGAGATCGAGCTCGAGCTCAAACTGATCGCCGACGTCGGCCTGGTCGGGATGCCGAATGCCGGCAAGTCCACCTTGATGTCGCAGATCACCCACGTCCGGGTCAAGATCGGGGCCTATCCCTTTACAACCCTCTTCCCAAACTTAAGCTACATCCAGCTCCCCGATAAATCCCGCGTCCTTGTCGCCGACATCCCCGGCATCATCGAAAATGCCCACCAGAACAAAGGCCTCGGATTCGCCTTCTTGAAGCACATCGAGCGTTCCTACGCCCTTGTCTTCGTCATCGACATTTCAGGCATTGAAGGGCGAGATCCTTTCGACGATTTCACGGTCCTCCAGAATGAGCTCAAGGCCTACCGGCCAGACCTTCTGGAAAAACCTTTCTTGGTCGCCCTAAACAAGATCGATACGGAAGGCGCGCAAGAGCAAGCAGAAGAGTTTGCTAAGAAGTACCCTTACGCTAAAGAAACACTGTTCACGATCTCCGCAGCTAACAACGAAGGGCTTCCTCCTCTCATCGAAGCGATGCGCGGGATTGTCCAAGTCCACGGAAAACGTTTTAAGTAATTAATAACGTGTCTACAAAGTAAGGTTCTAAGAAGCTGTTTTATAACTCCACTTTCGGTCTTTGGAGTCTTTTCGCGATCTTTCGTATCAGGCTTCTCACCCATGTGCTTACACATGAGTTCGTCGCCTGAACGGCTAAGGCCTTACGAAAGTTCATCGGAAAGCCTCTCAAATCCCTAAAAAGTCTAGTTATAAAACAGCTTCTAAGAGACTGTTAACGAATTTAGTTTTTGTCGATTTTTTGGACTTTTTCAGAAAATTTTGTGTCCGTTTGTTGGGGGTTATATCAACTTTCGTATATTACCCCCAACAAACGGACGCAAAATTTGCGAAAAATTCTCAAAAAAGCGACGAAACCTAAATCCGTTAACAGTCTCTAAGGCAAGCTGTCTAAAAACTCTTGAATGATCCTTCTGTCCAGCTGCATGAGCTCAAGGGCCCTCTTCTTATTTTCAATCAAATAGGGCAGCATCTGCTCATATGTTTCCGGTGTTATCGACTGGCAGATCTGAATGATCTCCTGAGGCGATTCGGCAATCAGCATCCCCCTCTCATCAAAATAATCGCGCACATTGGGGCAGCCAAGGTAAATAGGAACAGATAATGAGACAAAGCAGCCAAGCAGCTTTTCCGTCATGTAATTGACTTGCCGGTTGTTTTCGATTGCAATGGTGAATTGACTATTGAAAATCCATTTTTTCGAATCGGTCGGCAAGCCCCTCAGACGCATCTCTTCAGGGAACTGTTCAATCCCTCGCCGGGTGACGTAGAATCGGGTTGGGATCGTTATCCGATGCTCCTGGTTCCATACATAAATCCGCGGGATGTAGTTCCAGTTCGGGTTGTACCCCTGGAAACCTGTGCTCAGCAAGTAAGAGACGCTGAACTCTTTTTCTGGTTCCAATTCATCTGTATTGATCCAGGTATGCATATAGCCTGGGACAATCCTAACATTGTCTGCAAATCGGACAGGACAGAACAGCAGATCGAACCCTTCATGGACTTTTCTCGCATAAGCTTCCAAGGAGTTGGGCCCAACGCTGAAGTTAGGCTCGTCCACATAGTGAAAAAAGTTAAACCGCAAGGGATTGATATAATGCCCTTCAAACCAACGATTATAGTGATATGTCCGATGAACGAGCAGCCGAGGGTCGTTGTCCCATAAGGAAACAGCCCTGTTCCAATCGTAAGACGGATAGGATGCGCCATCGATGGGGTCTTGTAAAAACGAAGAGGAATAAAAACTGATTTGATTGTTGTTATCGAAGACAACCAGAAGCCCCCTTTTGACTTGATGCTCGAACATCAGTAATTGCGCATCGGGAAAGTCTGGCGAAAGATGCAACGCAACCTCGTATTGGTTCATCCGCAGAAGCGCTTCCACAGCGAGCCAGGCTCGGACAGCTTCTTCTTCCCTCGCATACACATCCATCATGGGCGCATTCGCAGGCAAAGCAAGCGTAGGCTGGCTTAAAAAATCAACGAAAGGATTTCGAGAGCAGGGAAATGTGCGCAGATAAAGGGTTGCATTGAACCAGCTGTTCGGATCAGTGTAATGAGGCCAATCCCCATTGAAATCAATCGATAAAAAATGATCCAAAGGATCTGTTTTTGCAACTAAAAACTGATGGGCATAGGTTTTGCAGTAATACTCCCGATCAAAATACGGAGCGACGAGCTCTTTATCCGATGCAAACAGCATGTGGAACAAGCAGGCAAAAAAGAGAAGAACAGTAGAAATTGGCCGCATCGGGTCCCCCATAAAACTCACAGATATTGGCTCTAGTCGGTTTTTAAAAAAAGTGCTTTTTCGAATTTGACTCATTTCAAAAATTGTGCACAATCTTTCCAATTATTTTCCATCATGGGAGATGTTCATGACGACCTCTTCAGGAAAGCTCCAAGACCATCTTGCGCCTACAACTAAGCATCCGGTGTTTTTTTCCCGCTACAATTTGCCTCTTCCACGCTTTGAGTTTTTCCTGGCGTTTTTTCTTGCCGCCTTGCCTTTCCAGATGAGCCTTTGGCAGATGTTCATTAGTCTTTCGCAGAAGCTCTATCCCCCAACTACCCCCTTTCCTTGGTGCTACGTCCGGATCATTTTAGTCTTTACGACTGATTTCCTCTTTGTCGCCGCCTTGCTCGCTATGCTCTTTTCCAACAGGATTCCATGGCGCAGATGCTTTTGGAACGGCCCTGCCAAGTACCTTCTCTTCCTGACCTGCATCTCCCTGTTATCCCTCTTTTTTTCAAAAGCCCCCTCATTTCCTCTGCAATTCGTAAAGCTCTTCCAACACTCGATGCCCATTCTTCTTTTTTGCCTGGTCCCCTACTGCTTCAAGGCTACCTCCTTCCGTCCTTTTTTACGCGGCGCTTTTATCGCCCTTTTTACCGTCGGCGTCATTCAATCGATCATTGCCATCATCCAATATCTTACGCAAAACAGCATCGGCTTGTCCTTCCTTGGAGAAGAGCCTTGGAGCTCCGCCTTCGAAAGCACAAGAGGCCAGCTATCGATCTTTCCCTCTAAAATGATTTACCCTTTCATCAAACGAGCCTCAGGGACAGCGATGCACTCCAACACCCTTGGATCGATTTTGTTCTTCACCATCATGGTCAGCTACGGCCTTTATTTCGAATTGAGGAACAAGCAAATCTCCAAGCTCATTTTGTTTGGGATCTATCTGCAAATCACCGCCCTCTTCCTCTCCTTTTCCCGATCGGGATTGACTGCTGCCTTTATCGGAACAGTCGTTTGGCTTTGGTGGACAAGAAGACAGTTAAAGCAATCTACTTCCGAAGAAGGCCCCAAAAAGGTCCTAATGCCGCTTGTCCTGACCGTGGTCATAAGCATCATCAGCTGCATCGCCGTCTTTCATCCGGCATTCACTGAGCGGGGGTTTCTTAATGAAAACGACACCGTCCAAGGGTCCAATAAAGAACGGTTCGTCAACTTTAGGGTTTCCCTGGGAATGATTGCAGACAAGCCCCTATTAGGCGTTGGGTTCGACTCCTATCAGATCGTTAAAAACCGGTACAACCCCACTTCTGATCCCTTGGACAGATTGGCCCCTGTCCATAACAGCTATCTGCTGATCGCGGCAGAAACCGGCCTGCTCGGCCTTGCCGCCTACCTATTATTTGCCCTTTCCGTATTGATAAGAGCTCTAAAAGCTCCGTTCAACGGGCTTCATGCTAGCCTGTTCATTTCATTTTTGGGATTTCTTTACTTGAACTGTTTAGACTTTGGCTTTTATCTGATGAACAACTTGACCTATTTCTTCTTTGCCGTTGCCGCATTGTTGGTCACCCATTCGATGCTCAGCAAAAAAGAAACCGGATACTAATTCTGGTCTTCAAGCACTTCGCCAATGATGCGCCAGCATTGCTTTGCTTCTGCAGCGTTCGCGCCTACAAGTCCTGCTGCAATGATCATCGCCTTCCATAATGTCCAGGCGCGGCCGCGCGCCCACGTTCCTTCATCGAGGCAAAGCTTGGTACGGAACACTTCCCGGCTTTCCCCTGCAAACAACGTCCACGCAATGCTTAAGTCGCATGCCGGGTCGCCGATTGCGACTTGTCCAAAATCGATCACACCGCTCAGCTCTCCTCTTTGGACTAATAAATTTCCAACACTGACATCTCCATGAATCCACACCGGAAGCCTTCTCCAAGCTGTAGCTAGAGCCTTCTCCCAAACTCCTCTTGCAGCCTCGGCGTCGATCCTATTTTTTAAAAGAACAAGCGCTTGGAGCATTTCTGGCTCATAAACTTTGATCTCTCCTCCGCGGTAGAAATTTTCCGGCCCCGGCAGAGGTCCTCCCTCGGGATCAATTTTCTGCAGAGCATGGAGAAAGCCGGCAAGGCCCGCTGCAAACTTATTGAGATCATCGATATGGGCCGTTGCAGCCGCTTCCCCTTCAAGCCAACGATAGACCGACCATTTCCAAGGATACCCCAAAGCAGGCTCGCCCATCGCCAGCGGAACAGGGATAGGAAGCGGAAGATGAGGCGCTAATTTGGGCAGCCATCGATGCTCCTTCTCAACCTGAAAGGCATACGCCTGCGCGCTTGGCAAGCGCACGAGCATCTGATCCCCAAGATGGAACGTCCTGTTGTCCCAACCGCTTAATGCAACCGGTTGGACAGACAGTTCTTTCCATTGGGGAAATTGAGCTGCCACCAAAGAGCGGACTAATGCTTCGTCGATTTTTAGAGCTTGGCTATCCATAAAAAATTATTTTGACATTTTGCTATCAAAAAATTAAGATCTTGTTAAAAAACTTTTACGATTCTCAATAACCTCCATTAAGAAGGTGTTTACAAAATGAGCCATTTTATGAATCAAATTCAGAAGCAGATTTCTCTTTTTATGTGTTTATTTCTCTTTATGTTCAGTCAGCTATCCGCTGCCTACGGAGTTCTCTGGTATGAATCCTACCTCACAAGCTGGGATCCCAATTTCCAACAAATCGCACAATCATTAGAGATCCCGCCTAATTCAGACACGCAGCAAACAGCCATCAATATCGCATTTGGCAACTTCACCTTTCAGGACGATGATGGAATTGTGATCGGAGGAGTCGGAGTTTCCATGCAAGAACTTCAAGATGTCATCGCTATTCTACATCAAAAGGGCTATTACGTAAAAATGGCATTTGGCGGTGCAGGGTGCAAAGTCTCTGCTCTGTTACAAAATGAAACAGATGCAACAAACTTAGCCAACTCGATCGCTCAAGCCGTTGTTGCATTCGGATTTAATGGAGTCGATTTAGATATCGAAGACTGGAGTGTCGATCCCAATTTAGAAGTCGACATGATTGCAAAGCTACGGTCAAACCTAGGCAGCAAGTACATCATTTCATTGACAGTTCCTGGAAATGCGTTCTGGGATCCTGTTCAAGATGCAATAGCCGGATCAACAAGCTATGTCGATTACTTTAACTTCATGGAGTATGGGATCACCATTGAACCCGGAAATTCATTTATTGGACAAGTTTATGAAAATTTAGACAATTATATTGATACATTCAGTCTTTACTCAGACCAGATCAATGTTGGATTCTCCCCTGTATCCGGCGATTCCACCTCATATATTTCTGTAGAGAGCCTCGCTGGCCTCATCAAAGATTGGTCATCTCCCTTGAACTTTACAATCCGCGGAACGATGCTTTGGAGCCTTGATCTTGATAGCGAAGGGAAATTAGGCAATGAGACCTATCCATTTGAATATACCAAAGTCATGACTCAGCCATCCCTATTTTTGACGCACTGAGCCTGTGACTAATCATTTAAGTGGAAGGGCTGTTCAGAACCGGAGTCCGCGCACCCCTCCGGTTCTCACCCTCCATGATCCTATACTTCGATATTGACATAGATGCTCCCTTATTTTGGGTTTAAAAAATATTGTAGCAAAAGGTGTGAAGCTGTTAAAAAGTTTCCTCCCAAGATCTCTTGGTTCTCCATTGATCTTTTTAAGGAGACATTATTTCATGCGCCTATATCGATTCCCCATATGGTCAAGTTCTCTGTTATGCATGATTCTGATGACCGTTTTAAATCACGCCGATGTTTCAGATTCTCCTTACAACTTCGATAACTCTAAATTTCATGGGTGGTGGCGCAATACAATGATTGGAGCGATGAATGGGTTTAACGCAGGGGGGCCCTATTCAGCGCTACAAGATCAGTACATCTTCATTGATACTTCCGTTTATCCTGTCCAAATCTACACCACTTATGGAACGGATAAATTTCCTAGGCTGCAACCTGATGCATTCGATACGCGTCCAATCCAGCTTCCTCCCATACCCGGCGTTCCTACCACTAATTCCTATTTCTATAAGGGACCCGACCAATTGGTTAATGGTTATAACCCCCCTTTCAAAGGGCGTTTTGACCCGACTTTGTCACTGATTAATGGCGACACCTTAAGATTGATCGACCATGAAACGATTAGCGCATTTAAATATTACAACTACCACTACTCCGGACAAACGACCTTGGCAGGTTTAGCCATTTACAAAAAAATGGAGGACCCGCCGATAGATACGAGCGGACTAGACTGGAACGATCCCGTCAATTTGTTTAAATATTACACCTCTGCCAACACGTTTTCTAATTTATCGACAAGCGAGCACACAGGAGCTGAAAATTATGTGGGAAAGAAGAAGGCAAAGAAAATAACCAGCCAATTTTTCAATGGTACATTTACGAAAACAACTCCTCTAAGAAAAATCAGGGTCACTAATACTGCCTTCTATGCAACGATCGGGATCCCCAATGATGCTTGGACCACGATCTATACAGGGAACCCTGAGATCGACAATGGAATCTTTAGTTTCGCGACTCCCGGATCGAACGTGACCATTCAAGGCGCAACGGGAGCCTTGTCCATCCTCAATGGAACCTATCCAAATGGAGTAGGATTGCTCAATGCAGGCGCTAACCTTGGCCTGAAATACAGCTTTGTCGATAATGGGATCCATGGAAGCTTTAACGATCTTTTCTACAGCTTTTTATTGAATTTGGACACATCGAGCCTACAAGCGCTGGCCGATCCCGCTACGGGTTGGATAAATCTTCCTCCCGGCATTACGGTCACTGTCAATCATTCGATATCTCCAGCTTCGACGTACAATGAGTTTTGCGCCGCCTGCGCCGCATGGTTCTACGCCGTCTTTCGGACCGCAACCCACGTTGAAAGAAACATCTATACTGAACCAGGAAGCTGCCGATTGATCGATACCTTTAATCATTTGCAAACCGCTCTTCAAAATGGAACTGCAAATGGTTCATTTGGCGACAGCGTGAGATACGGACAGCCTTTTGTGAGTTGGTACTACCATGATTTCTTTGACTATGGACCTGTGATTTCCGGTCTGGGCATAGAAAAAACGGGCGGACTGCAAAATATGGTCAACTGTCCCCATCCGGTCAATTACTACAACCCCCTTTTCAAGTATGATGTTGCCCTCGGTAATTATCTCATCAATGTCCAAAATTTAGTCTTCACGATCCGCGGCGTGCTTGAACCCGACCAGCCAGACCCAGTCTCAACCCTTGGTTATCCGTTCATTGAAGATCGTTCAGCTGGCAGAGCTCATTTTGAAGGGCTTGTCATTCCTGCGAACGTCGTTAATGGAGTTATTCAGCCCAATATACCTCCCAACTATGCCGCCATGGGTTCGTACCATGATGCCACTTTGGATTTAAATGCCCATTACTTCGGCCAAATCAATCCAGCCCTCACAGGAGGGAAAATAATTGGTTATCTCTACAAAAGGGACTGCCGATTTCTGGATCCCGATGTTTTTATGGACAGCCGCGGCGTTTATGCACCGGAGAATCCCAACAAATCAAAAAATGCTCGCATTTTTCGCGAATCGTTATCCACTGTCTACAGTAAAATGATGCAGTGGTTCAATTCGATCGGCTGTGAAGCGATCATTATCGATCAGACAGGTAATTTGGGAGGAGAGCCCGATCTCTTGTCAGTTGTGGAGTTCATGGGCTCCGACCGACAGCTCTATTATACGTACAATGTGTTTAAAGATCCGGAAAAGTATCCGCGCAATTATTTTAGATCGCATACGGTCTCTCAAACAGCCAAACACTTCCAAGGCGCTCAATACCTCGATGTCTCATTGAATGAAAAGCTCTACCCCGGCTCTGTCTTTAAGGGCTCAAAGAAATCGAAGAAAAAAGTGGTTTTCGTCACAGATATCTTCTCAAGGAGCGCTGGAGATATTTCACCCAACTTCTTTATGGGCGATGGGGAACCTGCAGGATACTTGGGCGACCAAACGCAAGCTTCCATTGTCGGCTGTATGGACGGACGGGAGTTCAGCTTCATTTCCGTCTTCAATAGTTTTCCTCAAAATATCAATCCAGCAAGCGCTTCGAAAAACCTTGTTGACCAGATGGGCGCTCCAGTTTCTCCGTTCACTTTTAACATTGACTGGGGAGGGTATTTCTTGCGCTACTCTGAAAAAAAACTCTCCATGCTCAGACAGAATAGACGGGTTAGGCCTGTCCGTACACCCTACTCAGGGACCAGCGGTTCAAAAGCCCTTCCCATCAGCTTTGAACAGACCGTGTTCCCTGATTTTGGATTTACACCCATGACAAGGCCCTTCATACCTGGCTGGACAACCCTCCATCCTGTACCGCCGACTCCTGCCGATCCGACCACATGGACCTATCTCTATCTGGATGCAGCCATTTTAAATGCTATTTCAGATGAAGACGATGAATAGAAAATCCACCCCTTTTCTTTGAGGTAATATGACTCGCCGCTTTCGCACCTTACTTTGCATGATCCCCTTTTTAGGCTGTCATATCGGCAACGCGGAAGAAACTTCGCATCCCGCTACTCCAAACACAACTCCATTATTTTATGAATCACGCTGCCCTATTGAAATCGACCTCTCTTTAGGGTTCGATGATTTTCGCGGCATTTACACAGGAAGACGGCCAAACGCGTTTGGCGCTTTGACAGCGCTTAACTTGACCGTACCTATCGCCCGCTCATTTTCAACTCAGCTGGCTGGAAGCTACGGCCTTTATAATTGGGCCGGAACATCTTCATCCCTATTTAAAAATTCAAAGTCGCTGCAGCAGCAAGGTTTCATTACTCTTGCCGCCTCTTATCAAACTCCCCGCTCCTGCGGATGGAATGCCGGAGTTGCGTACGATTGGATGTTGAACAAGAATTTTGGATATTTTTCAGAGGATCCGTTCTTTGATCAGATCAGGGGCCAAGTGGGTTATCTCATCAAGGGTGGCAATGAACTCGGCGTATGGGGCACTTACGGGATCAGAACAGTCCATGAACATGCCCTGCACCTAAAATTTAAAGGGATCAGCCAAGTCAATTTATTTTGGAGCCACTATTTTAAGACCCACGGGTATACGATGCTTTGGGTAGGAACTCCCTATCAGCGCGGCCTGCTGTTCGAGTCGGGCAGGGCCGGCCGTTTTATCCTAGGCGCCCAATTCTCTATCCCCGTCACCCGCTCCCTCAGCCTGGAAGGCCGAGCATCCTACATGTCGCCAAGAGGTGGATCGGGTACAGCGAGATCAAAGAACTACGGATCGGATGTCTATATTGGAATCACCTACTCAGCAGGCAAGCGCCGGATTGCAAAATCCCCCTATATGACCTTGGCGAACAACACCAACTTTATGGCGGATACGAACCGAAATTTCTAACATGAACCATGCGTAAATCGTTAATTATAAGCTTGTTGCAGGTGAAGACATTTATGTTAGCAAAAAAAATCTGAAGACACTGCTTGTATTTGTAAGAAAAACATGCCAATATTTCTTACATGAAGAATAAGCAAAAACAATCTAATAGCATTGACAGTCAAATACTTAAGGCAATAATTGCTCTTGGATATGGTTCAGTATTTGTTCCCACGGACTTTTTGAGCCTTGGAAGTCGACAGAGTATCGACATTGTACTTCATCGGCTCGTTCGAAAAGGAACTATTCGCCGCCTTGCAAGAGGAATATATGATTTTCCTAAAGAACACCCTAAGCTGGGAAAACTTCAACCATCCCCAGAAAAAATAGCAGAGGCCTTAGTTGGAAGAGATTGCACCCGTATTCAACCAACAGGCGCTTATGCAGCAAATATCCTAGGACTATCCGAACAAGTTCCTGCTAAAGTTATATTTCTGACAGACGGGCCAAGTCGAACAGTAAAAATCGGAACGACAACTATTCAGCTTCGACGAACAACTCCCAAAAATATGGCGATGGCAGGAAGGCTTAGTGGACTGCTAGTGCAAGCTCTCCGTGAATTAGGCAAAGAAAATGTCACCCCAGAACGACTTCAACATTTAAAACGGACTATTCCACTGGATGCACGACTTGAACTGCTCAAAGATATTCGATTTGCACCCGAATGGATGCATCCCATTTTCATGAAACTAGCTGAAGAGGCTTAAGTGAACCTCGACTTTTTAAAATTACCTTCCGATGAACGACGCCTCTATATTGAACAGGCCGCTATCCAGAGAAACATATCTCCAGTAATCATGGAAAAAGATTTCTTTGTGTGTTGGTTACTCAGTATTCTATTCGAATCGGAGTTCGCTGACAGTCTTGTATTCAAAGGTGGCACTTCTCTATCAAAAATATTTGGAGCAATTAATCGGTTTTCTGAAGATATCGACCTTTCTCTGTCGCCCACTTTTCTTGGACTTCCAGAAACCGCTACAAATCGCACTCAAGCTGATAAATGGTGGAAAAAAGCTGAAGAGAAGTGTGAAATAGCTGTTCAAACTCAGATTATGTCGATGTTGGAAGCATCGATATTGGGAATATTAGAAAAAGACGAGAAGGCAAGATTTGAGTTTTTAAAAGACCTTCAAACGAAGTCACCGATAATTCTTTTCCACTACCCATCATCGCTACCAACCGGATTTACCTATATCAAACGTTCTGTAAAACTCGAGTTCGGCTCCCTAACTGATCAGCAACCAACTGGGCGCCATACAATACGGCCTTGGATTGCCGAGGTTTTTCCCGCTGCCTTTCGCGATTGGCACTGTGAAGTCATAGCTCTGGAGATCGAGCGAACTTTCTGGGAAAAGGCTACGATCCTACATGCAGAATATCATCGACCGCTTGACAAACCAATGAGGGATCGATTCTCCCGACATTATGCCGATACCGCTGCACTAGCCAATCACCCTGATGCAATCAAAGCTATTGATCACCACGACCTCCGTGATAGAGTCGTTTCATGGAAAAATCTATTCTTTCGTGATTCGTGGGCAAACTACACTGAAGCTAAACCCGGTACTTTTCGTCTTGTTCCTAGAGCTGAAAGACTGCCTGAATTGCGACGTGATTATCAGTTGATGCGCGATATGTATCTTATTGATCCTGTAAATTTTGATGACATACTGAGCACCTTGTCAGAACTAGAACATCATATTAACCTCGCAACACCTCTGATTTCTTTAGGAGAAGCACTAACAAAGCAAAGAGGTGATGAATTAGTAGAATCCGTGATGAAAATCTTAGACACCGGCGCTAATGTTAATGATACTTCCTGGAATGGACATCGTCCATTGCAACTATTAATTAAAGCCAAGCTGGAATCACGTAAAAAACTTGAACTTGTCAAACGCCTAGTAAGCCTAGGAGCTGATATCCACTCTCCGGATAAAAGCGGATTAACACCCTATCAAGTTGCTATTTCTGAAAAGAATAAAGCAATTTCCAATCTCTTACGCTCCAAAAGTGCCCGTCCAATATCTCCTCCTGGAACTGGATATGCTCAACATTATGACATGTACCACGAGATCCCATTGCCATAAGCAACTGTCAAGCCGATTGACCAGAAATTTTGATACAAAGGAGCGGTTCCGTTTTTAACGGAAATCCAAGAGAACTAACACTTCAAAACAAACTCTAAAAAAAAACGAAAGATCTGTTTTGGGTGATTTAAGATCTGGAAGTCCAACTCCGTTGGATTTCCGTTATTCTCCGGCAAGAGAAAGGTTGGCCAGAACTGGAATCGAACCAGCGACACAAGGATTTTCAGTCCTCTGCTCTACCGACTGAGCTATCTGGCCATAGGAATAAGGCGAGAAAGTTCAAGAGAATAAAAAGCTTAGGGATTTTCTGCAATCATTTTGTGAATTTATGGAGGCAGTTGCAAAATTCATTCGCCCAATAAAACCGCCCTTTTGAGGCCATTTCCACCCATTCTCCTTGGCCGGCCCACTTGGGGCCGA
>JAFEGF010000056.1 GCA_018240225.1 Verrucomicrobiota bacterium | reverse complement strand
GTTAAGTGCTCTTGAGCACGAACCGGTAAGGTTAAGTGCTCTTGAGCGCGAACCGAACCGTACGGGCTGGCCAAGGAGAATGGATGAAAATGGCTCCAAAAAAGTGGAACATCGAGTCTTAAGTTGAGAGGTCGTGGTCGCCAGGATAATAGGGTTCGACATGGACGATCACGTCGCGTACAGACGGCCATGCCTTTTGAATTTCAGCCCTGACCTGCTGAGTCATTTCATGAGCTGCATCCACTCTTAGATGAGGCTCAACTTCAATATCGAGGCTGACGTGCGCGTCAGGCCCGTACACCTGGATCAATAGCTTTTCCGTTGCAAAGACGCCAGGCACCCTTAAAGCAGCTTCTTTTACCCTCGTGAAAAACTCTTGAGGAGGAGTCCTGTCCAATAGCTGATTGAGATTGTTTCTGGCTGCAAAAGCTCCGATTCCAACCATCAAGACAGCAATAATGATCGCGCCAAGATGGTCGAACAATCCGCTCAAGTGGGGGAAATAGGCAGCTAGGAGAAGAGCAATCGTCGCGAACAAGCTATTGATCCCATCGATGCGGTAATGGACAGCATCTGAGAGTAACGCTGGGCTGTTTTCCTTTTTAGCAGTCCGTTTAAGGTGCTGGTAGGACAGTTCCAATAGGATCATCGCTCCGAGAGGAATCAACCACGTATAAGGATCGATGACGTGTTCAGGCCTTTCCTGGGCAAGAGCGGAAATTTGCTGAAATAGCATCCCTCCGCCTACAACAACAAGGAAAACCCCTAATTGCAGCCCCGCTATGGGCTCAAAGCGGCCATGGCCGAAGGGATGGTGCCTATCTGGCGGCTTATCTGCAATTTTGATGCACAAAATAAGAAATAAACTGGATGCGACATCCATCAAACTCGAGATGGCGTCCAGAAGAAGGGCTGAACTATTGAGGAATACAAACCCTAAGATCTCTGCAGCTATGATCACAAGCCGCAGCATGACTCCTCGCCGGGCTGTGCGCATCATTTCCCGCCTTCTTCCTTGACGGGTCCTATGTACGCTTTCAGGGAGTGGGATTGACTCTGGAAATTTGGACATCGCTCTTCTAAATTAATACTACTGCATCGTACCGCAGCGGACCGACTCATTATACCGTTTTAGGACTTTTGCCCAATTGATATTGTCGAAGAATGCAGTGATATATTTGCCTCGGTCGAGCCCATATTGTGTGATGTACGCATGCTCAAACACGTCCATGACGAGAAGCGGAGTCCCTCCGGCGAGATGCCCAAGGTCGTGTTCATTGATCCAGGTATTGAACAGCCTGCCATTTTGAGGATCCCTATAGAGGATCACCCAGCCGATCCCGCGGATCATCCCTGTAGCAATAAAGTTCTTTTTCCAAGCTTCAAAAGAGCCGAAATCTTTAACGATCCTCTGATAGAACTGGGTCGACTTATCTAAAGGCTCGGATCCCCCTAAGTTCTCGAAATATAGCTCGTGCAGGCGCATGCCGTCAAACTCCCATGCGACCCGGCGTTTCAAGGCCCCGTAGTCATAGGTTTGATCCCGATCTTGGAGGTCCAGCTCTTTGAGGCGGGTCAGCAGCCAGTTCGTGTTTTTGACGTAACCTTGGTAAAGTTGAAAATGGAGCTTGAGGAGCTGGTCGGAAAAGCCCGGCATCCCGAACAAGTATGAGTAATCTTTAGCTTGATAGTCTATAGGCACTTTTGCTTTCGGTGGAGCTGCAGGCTCTGCTGCAGCCGCAAAACCTGTTAGGAAAACAGAACAAGAAAAGCAGACTGACGCGATAGTTGTTTGGACCTTCCCAACAAGATTCATGACACACTCCAATCATATAGTTTTCAACTCTAAGAGCCGGTTGGAAAACTCAGATGCCCCTCAAAACCGTCCTTTTGAGCCATTTTACCGCCCTATTTCCGAGTCTTAACTTCTCACTCGGAAAGCACGGCATTGGCTGGTTACGCAGCGGGCAAAACATGCTTAAAATCATCGATTTTTCCGGGCATCCGAGTTTTACAACCGGCTCTAAATTTAAAAATATAGTGCAACCATTGAAATGTTTCTATATTTTTATTGCTCAGCATATCCTCAGCAGCACAAAAAAAAAGACAATCAAATTTTAAGTAAACAACACAAAACTAATAAAACCTTGTTTTATTGAAAACAAACAAAACAAGATATAAAATAAACAACGCTCGCCAGATTACAACTAAAGCAAAACTATGACGCAATTGATATCAAATTTTAATCGAGGAAATCTTATTCTACCAGATGAGCCCGCTCTTGCGCTTCCAGATGCAAGTCAAAAATTTAATCTCTCTTCGGTCGAGTCTTACGAAGGCAGCTCCTGGACAAACGTCCCAGGGGTTTCAAATATTATTTTCGCACCCTATGAAGCTGTAGTAGCAGGGGGAGCTCTCCTTCGAGCTACAACGAATAATGACCCTGAAGCATGGCTTGATGCCAGCTTGCGTTTGGCGCAACAGCCCTTTTCATTTTTAAGCGCAATAGCCGCGGGCGCGGTGACAATCCTTGAAATTGGCGTCTACTTTAAGTCATTTCAGTTCCAAAGCTTCTTGCCTATGGCAAATATTGCAGCAAGCTTCTTAGGATTAATTCTTTGCGCAATTGAACTCTTTTGCGAATCCCTTGGCCTCTACCGAGCGACCTCGTTCCTTTCAAATTATTATTCAACAGGATCTCCAAAGCTACCCGATTTTTCCGAGATGGAAACTCCTGAACAACTCAAAGAAAAACTGATCAAATGGGCTCGCTACAACATCGAAAACCCTGAATCGATGCAGAAGAACTTGGGGACGGAGAGAACCCAGGCAATTGTCCAACAGCTAAACGGCTTTATTGCCGACCTGGAAGCAAACGGCAGCGCCCTTTCACAGCCAGAATTTAGAGCGCAAACTCAAAACTTCATAAGCCAAGTCAAAGAGAAACTCGTTCTGACAGACCTTATGCATCTGCGTCATAAGTATTTTAGCATCTCTCCTCTTGGATTAGAAAGGATCGATGCATTGGCAAGGCACAGATTTCCAGATCTTTCAGGAGCTGACCTTGAGGAAAAAAAGGGAGAGATTGCTACCGAATTCGTCAATCGAAAAGCCAGTGATTTAGCTCGTCGCGTCCAGCCTTGGTTTGCTCGAGAGCTCGATGAAAAACTCGATCCATTGATTGAAAAGATCGCAAATGGCGACCCTCAAGTCCGCGCTCAAGCACACCAAGAAGCAGTAGAACTTCTCGATTTAATGGACATACAAGCCAAAAAGAAAATGATCGCCCACATCATTGGGATCATCGGCATCACAATTGTCGCTGCTGGATTGATCGCAGGGATGTTTAGCTGCCCTTTCATCATTCCCGTCATTCTCCTTTCAATCGGCGGAGCGATAGCCCTTGGCCGATATTGCTTTGCTATGGGGTATTGGAACAGCAGAGGCTGGCATTTTGAAATTTCCGAATGCATCCCCAAGCCGATCAAATGGGTTTACCGCAAAATTAAAGATCTTGTGACAGTCCAAGAGGAGGCTCGAACCTCTCCCAGGTACGAATACCCTTGGACCGAACGACAAGTCTATAGATTATCCGACGTATCTTACTACTTACCCCGCCGCGAAACCCGCAACCATCGATTATCAAACCTTTCCTACTTTTTACCTACCTAAACCCTCGCTAGATAAGATTAACTTCTGAATTGAACAATCTAAGAGACTGTTAACGGATTTAGGTTTCGTCGCTTTTTTGAGAATTTTTCGCAAAAAATCGACAGAAACTAAATCCGTTAACAGTCTCTAAGAAGCTGTTTTATAACTAGACTTTTTAGGGATTTGAGAGGCTTTCCGATGAACTTTCGTAAGGCCTTAGCCGTTCAGGCGACGAACTCATGTGTAAGCACATGGGTGAGAAGCCTGATACGAAAGATCGCGAAAAGACTCCAAAGACCGAAAGTGGAGTTATAAAACAGCTTCTAATGAAAAACAGGGTACTTGCAGCGCTCTTTGAGCGATTGTAGAAGCGCCGTTAGATCAGGATACACGTTTCCAGCAAGACTTGGATCATCGTTATAAATTAAACAACGATCATTAATGAAAACGATTGTGAGGTCGCTCACTTTCCTTTCCGGTTCGATCAATGTCAGCGTAAAACATTTGATCGGCTCGGGATGCTTATCAGCAAGCATCTCCTCTAGCCATTGGGCATATTCGTCTTTCCGAAAAAAGAAAGAGCCGTATGGATGCTTAAATAGCAGTTCCTCCGCGCTTATCCGGTCCAGAGGATGCCAACATGCTTGGATCAGGTCATAAGGGGTCTTTAAAGAGGACGGTTCGATTAAAAGCTGGCTTAAGTCCTCTAACAGCTTATCGGGAGCTGCGGCCTTAGTTACTAGCTGGGCGCATTCATTAAGCTTGTGGATTGTTTCAGCAACTGTTTTATAAGCTAAAGGCGCTAGCTCTTCACAGTTGAAACAGGCTTGGCTTCCCTCCCCTTCAACGACATTAAACGAGACCTTTCCCTCCTGCTCCTCGCATTGCAGCAGGACAACTTTCCAATCTTTTTTATTGAGGACGGAAGGATCTGGCAGAAGGTCGGTAAAGAGGACCTCTCCATTGACACGGTTGATATAGGCTTTGTAGACCCTCTGATGGAGCGATTTTCCAAGTTCAGCTGTAATAAGCATATTCAAGATATGTAAAAACAGCTCGACGTTTTTCCGGACCCGCTCGTTTTCGATCTTCACTTGCATAACTCTACCCCATGAGGTGAATAGAGGACCAGAAAGCCCCTAACTTCATGGTAACGAAAATCAAAAAAAAATGATAGGGGCAATTGCAAAACTGAAACACCCCTCAATGCTCTATCTATTTTTCCAGCTCATGGAGCATCTGCAGCCCCCTCTGATGGGAAGCGAGCAGCGCGTTGATAATGCCGGAACGGACTCCCCTATCCTCCATTTCTTTCAGGCCTGCGATTGTCGTTCCTGCTGGAGAAGAGATGTTGAGCTTAAGTTCAGCTGGGTGCTGCCCTGTTTTGTTCAGCAATGCAATCGCCCCTTCAATGGTCTTCAAAACAAACTCCTTCGACTCCATCGCGTTAAAACCCATAAAAATCCCTCCCTCGACCATGGCTTCGATCATCAGAAAGACCATTCCTATCCCAGAAGCGGTCAATGCTGTAAGGGCCTCTACCTTATTTTCAGGCATCCATGAGAGAAGCCCCATCCCTTCAAATAGGGATTCCGCTTTCTTTTTCAATGACTCTGTAAGATGGCCATCATCGACAAGCCCTATCACCCCTTTTCCGCAGGTCAATGCCAAGTTAGGCATGATTCTTAGTAGTGTTGCCAATGGAAAATACTTCTTTAAGACAGAAAGAGGGATTCCTGCAAGGATGCTGATCAGGAACTTGCCTTCAGCCAGAGTTGGCGCAACGACTTTGGCCACGGCTGGCAAGTCTTTCGGCTTAACAGCAAGGAGGATCCCATCCGCATCTTGAACGGCATCGGTAAGCCTCTCTTCAAAACGGCACTTCAATTCGGAGGACAATTCTTTAACCCTCTTTTTGTCCTGGTCGCAGAGAATGACCTCTTCTTTTTGCGCAAATTGCCTGGCAAAGGCAGTTCCCATAATCCCACACCCGATGACGGCTATTTTCATTTTTTCTCCTTACGCACAATTAATCTCGGCTCTGTCCGTTTTTTCCACCTGGTCTATTATATCCTTGGCAAAGCCGCCTCGATGACCTTTGTGCACTCTATCGATTAATGTTCGGCTTCTTGAGCGCTATTGATTTTGAGTTTACAAAACTTCAAAATTAAGATATACCAAATCGAACCGAGTCGAAAAGATAGGCAAAAAGTCATGATCGTCCCTTTTAGTCATAAGCTGAAAGATACTCGTTTTCTCAATAGGGCCGTTCCCATTAGCCTAGGCGTACTTCTTTTTTCAGCAGTCAGCTTCCATTTTTTTGACATCCCAATAGCGGCTTACTTTAAAACGATCCCTCCTAAATTGAGAATTGCAGCTCAGTTTATCACCGACTTGATCGATCCTTGGCCTTGGACAGCTGTTTGGGCCGTTCTTTATTTCTTCTTTTATTTTTTCTCAAAACGCAAGTCTTTGGCAAACAGGTTTTTATTGATCTCTATTAGTGTCTGTACAGCAAATGTTACTATCGAGTTTTTAAAAAGGATCTTTGGAAGGGCTCGTCCTGAACTGCTATGGTCGCAGAATTTATACGGTTTTCAATTCTTTGCTTCCCATGATCCAGACTTCTCTTTTCCATCCGGCCATTCGTGTACGATTGGTGCGATAATGGGCGTTCTTGCTTGTCTTTATCCGAAATATTCCTACCTGTTCCTTGTCATCGCGTTCATCATGGCCTTCTCCCGTGTGGTCCTCAGCTTCCATTACTTAAGCGATATCCTGGTCGGCATGACGATCGGCTTACTTATTTCCCAATGGGTCTATCGGACCATGAAAATCGGGAATGTCAATTTTAAAACAATCAAATAGAGGCAATATGCACCCTTTTGAAAAAGAAGTTCTAAAATATAGAAAAAGCGATCATCCGATCGATCCTATTCTTTTAGACCGCTGGTCTCCCCGTTCGATGTCTGGAGAGCCTCTTTCGGAGGAGGAGATCTTTTCCCTTTTCGAAGCGGCTCGCTGGGCTCCTTCTTCTTATAATGAACAACCTTGGCGTTTCCTCTATGCAACGCGAGGTTCGGCTGAATGGCCCCTCATTTTTGATCTGATGATCGACTTCAATAAGGGATGGACCAAAAATGCCGCCATGATCGGCGTAATCATTTCTCATAAGGTCTTTGAAAGAAATAAGAAGCCAGCCCACACCCATAGCTTTGATACAGGAGCAGCGTGGATGTCGCTTGCAATTGAAGGCAGCTCTCGAGGGCTTGTCGTCCATGGAATGGAAGGGTTTGACTATGAAAAAGCAAGAACCGTCCTAGAAATTCCAGACGACTATCAGGTGGAAGCGATGTTTGCTGTTGGAAAAAGGGCTCCTGCAAGCGCTTTGCCGCCTGAGCTTCAAGAAAGGGAAACGCCCAGTTCTAGAAAAAGCATCCACCAGTTCATTAAAAAAGGAAAGTTCGCCTAAAACCAGAATATTTAGGTCATGCAGATTCTTTTTGATAAGATGATATCGTTCAGATAACGGCATGTGTTAATACATGAAGGAGGAAGGCGATATGAAGGAGCAAAAGAAAAGTCCAGAAACCGATTCTTTAGGTTGTTTCTGTGTAGACTCTTAAAAAAAAATCGAGCAAGCCCTGCACTTGCTCGATAAAACTATTAGATACTATTAGGCACCACTAGCGTCGTTGCCTATTAACAATCTCAGGGTTTACTTATTTGCGAGCAGCAGCTCTTTTTGAAGAACGACGAGCAGTTGTTCTGCGAGTCTTACGAGCTGTTGTTCTTTTTGCTTTTGTTTTACGAGCAGTTTTTTTGCTAGCTCTTTTTTTAGCCATAATATTCTCCTTGTTTGGATACATAGGACTTATGATTCACTTGGTTTGCACAACCTAACTAATTAATCATTTACATCCTACAATTCTCAATATACATAATTGATAATTATTTTTAAAAAAAATTTTTTAAAATGACTTCTTTCTCTTGATTTAAATAGATTCCGTTTTCTTGCTGAAAGTATATTGTGAGGGCATTTTTTCAGATTTAAAAATGACTAAAAAAAAATTTTTAAATCAAAAAAATTCAATCAAAAAATTTGATTAAACTCATAAAAAAATAAGCTAATTAGCGGAAACTAATGAACATTTTGCAAATGATCCATTGCAAATCATTATGCTTTAATAACTTATGTAGATAATGCAGATTCCATGAGAATCGCAAGTCGCTTAAAATGAATGACAAGTAAAATTCAGCTTCATAATGAGATACATAAAATGATGTTAAGGCTAAATGCAAGTAAACCCAGATTTAGTATCTGGGCTTACTTGAAGAGAATATTATTCTTGTGCAGACCGATTGGAATCAATGGACTTTAGTTGGTTTTTAGAAGCATGAGATTTTAATGTAGAGCTTTCATGCTTTTCTTTTAGTTTTTCAGCTAATGGGTTTTTAAAAGTCACTTTGAATCTTAATTTTCTAGGATGAGTAATCATAGTCTATTCCTCCTTGTTACTATCAACGAAAAACCACTGAAATCTATTTCGTTTAACGGTAATTTTCACTTTATTATAAAATGAAAAATTTCTGCAACAAAAAGAAAAACGAAAACCATTTTCAACAGAAAAGAGATCTGCGAATTTAAGATAAACAATATTGAAATAACCTGAAAAAACGGAAATTTGCCATAACAGTTCGAGGCTTCATATTTTGACAGAAGAAGTTCTTTTTCGTAGCTGGAAGGGCAAGGTTCGATTAGAAAGTCGCACAGCTTGTTCAAATGCTGAATGTATTATGGGTCAAAAAAACCCGGTCCTTTCTAACCGGGCTTTGCTAACTTATGAAAATAGAAAAGCGAAGCATTTACTGGATGACAATTTCAATGCTCTTGATTTGGTCGTCTTTTTCGATCTTTTTCACGACTTCCATTCCGGCAGTCGTGGTCCCGAAAACAGTATACTCCCCATCCAAATAGGGAATCTTTTCCAAAGTGATGTAAAATTGGGATCCGCTCGAGCGTTTTTGAGGGTTCATGTAGTCTGGCAAACGGGCCCATGCAAGGGCGCCTTGAGCATGAGGCAAGCTAATTTCGGCAGGCACTGTATAACCAGGCCCTCCAGTTCCATCGCCTTTGGGGTCGCCGCCCTGGATGACAAAATTAGGCACAACGCGGTGAAAGACTAGCCCGTTATAAAAGCCGCCTTGAGCTAACATGATGAAGTTGGTTACAGACAAAGGAGCTACTTTGGTATTCAATTGACAAGTGATATCCCCTTTAGAAGTATGGATGATGGCTAGATAGGTCTTGCCTTCCTGAAATTCCATGGCTTGTTTTGGCTCTGAAAACTGCATTGTTGGTTCTCCACTTTCTGAAGCTGATTGGCAAACTGAGCTACAAAGTACACAGGCTCCTAAAATCCAGCCCGCTTTCTTTAACCGACTGATCATAGCTACCTCCATCAAAAACTTGGGATAGTACCGACTCAACACATTCTAATCAAGCCTCATTTGAGTTAATCCAACTAAAATTTAGAGTCCCTTGATCCTAGTGTCTTGCAATTCATCTTTATCTTCTTGCACAACGCATAAAATTAAATAACAGGATAAAAGGATCGACAGGATAGATTTTGCTGCAGTTTCTTATCCTAGCCATCCTGCAACCTTGTTGTACTAACAATTGAAAATCAATTGAAACATTATATAGAGATAGGTTCAAATAAGAGTATAGGACTCTGCCTTTTAATCTAGGGGGCTTCATGCTGCTGCGTCTACTCATGGCTGTCGGAGCTCTAGGCTTATCCCTCTCCCCCATTTCCTTAGACGGGAAAACAATTAAGCTTTATATCAGACATGAAAAGCCTGTTCTTGTCCTCTATTATTCCCCATCTTGCGGGTATTCTCAAAAGGTCGTTAGATACTTAAAGCAGATCCACAAGACCGTCCCCATGAAAAATGTCATCAATGATCGGGAAGCAAAAGAAGAATTAAGGAAATTTGGAGGGATCATGCAAGTTCCCTGCCTTTTAATCGATGGGAAGCCTCTCTATGAATCTGACCAGATCATCCAATGGCTTTCTGAGCATCAAGAAGACCTCGATCCTGCCTAAATCCACAAATTGCCTGAAAAGAAAGACAATGCATTCATAAATGCAACTCTTAGGAAGGCTTCGAGTAGTATATTTTCGCAGATTTCAACTTGGAATACCCTAAAACAAGCGGATATAAGAGCGTTATACACAGATAAGACCCAAGCCGAAGGAGTTCTCATGATATCGGCCAAGAAACGGCTTGGGTCGTTTTAGATGATCAGCAAACTAGCTTAGCAGCCGCCATGCCATTTCTTTTCTTGCTGTGGGTTCTGCGGTTTTTGACGTTGTTGGTGCTGAGGATTAGTTGGTTGTTGTTTATTAGGATTTGGATTGATTGGTTGTTGGGGTTTATTAGGTTGTTTCATACATCTCCTCCATAGAGTTTTTATTGAAAGCTAAAAAACATGAGAATCAGCACATGCCATCAAGGGGATCCCCTCCGCACACTGACTTTCTCTTTACGCCCTCAATTCTTTAATTTACACAATTCATCATAAAAAATGAATACGTTTGTTTTCTATTATTTAGAATTAAAAACACAAAATATTAAATCGCAGACAGATAATATGCACAATAATTTCAGCTAAGAGCAATTTCCACCTTGCAAAATTCGCAACGAATAACTAAAAGGAGGAAAAGTAAACTCTCTCATTGGCCCCTATAGAAATGCAGGGGGCAAACAAGGTCTATTTACATAGAGGAAGGAGCATGGATTCTCTAAAAAACCAACCACGGCGTGTCATCAGTGTATTTATGCTGGCAATGCTGAACGTCTCGATTATGGCCAGCCTGCGCAACCTTCCCCTTGTCGCAGAGTACGGGCTGAGCGCCATTGTATTTTTTGCCATTGTCGCCCTGTTTTTTCTTATTCCATGCGCTTTGGTCTCTGCTGAGCTGGCTACAGGCTGGCCCAAATCGGGAGGGATCTATATTTGGATTCGAGAGGCCCTTGGCGACCGCTGGGGATTTTTTGCGATCTGGATGCAATGGGTCCACAATGTAGCCTGGTATCCTGTGATCATGTCGTTCATAGCTGGGACATTGGCCTATATTTTTTCCCCATCGCTAGCGCAAAACAAGGTCTATATCCTTTCTGTCGTCCTTATCGGCTATTGGGGGATGACGCTATTGAACTATTTAGGGATCAAGACCTCAGGTTGGTTCAGCACCATTGGGGTCATCGTCGGAACCATTATTCCAGGGATCTTGATCATAGGCCTTGGGTTGATTTGGATCACCTCAGGACACCCAGTCCAAACGCCCCTCACATTGAAGGCTGTCATTCCCGACTTCACCGAAATTGGAAACCTGGTCTTCCTTGCCGGACTGTTTCTGGCCTTTGCAGGCTTAGAGGTCTCCTCAGCCTATGCAGGTAATGTCCAAAACCCTCAGAAAAACTATCCCAGGTCGATCCTTTTAGCTGCGATCATCGTCTTTTCCGTCTTTATGCTGGGATCGCTCGCGATCGCCGTCGTTATTCCAAAAGCGCAAATCAGCCTTGTCAGCGGACTGATGGAAGCCTTTAACGTCTTCCTCAGCTTCTATCATCTCGAGTGGTTTCTGCCGATCCTCGGAATTTTACTGATCATTGGAGCGATAGCAGAGGTGAACTCCTGGATCATCGGCCCTGTAAAAGGACTGCATGAAACTTCGATCCATGGCAACCTCCCCCCCTTCTTTCAAAACTTGAACAAGCATGGAACGCCGACCCATCTCTTGCTGTTCCAAGCAATCATTGTCTCGATCACGGGGTGCGTCTTTTTATTCATGCCGACTGTCAGCAGCGCTTTTTGGATCCTCACGGCGCTCAGCGCCCAAAGCTATTTGATCATGTACATCATCATGTTCATTGCAGCCATCAAGCTGAAATACTCCAAGCCCCATGTGCCAAGACCTTATAAAGTCCCCTTCCAGTACAAAGGGATCTGGCTCTTCTGCTCGATGGGCATCCTCTCCTCCACCTTTGCGATCGCGTTAGCTTTCATCCCTCCGACGCAGCTGGAAACAGGCAGCCTGCTCTTCTACGACCTTTTTCTGATCATCGGCCTTGCGTTCATGTGCGCAATCCCTCTGATTATCTATGGGTGCCGCAAGCCCCATTGGAAAATAAAGCTCGAAAGACGGAATTGACATCCGCATTGGGAGTGTTCATACTGTAAGGCATGAACATTCCCCTCTCAGAACAGCTCCGTCCTAAATCCCTTGCTGACATCGTCGGACAAGACCACCTGCTCGGAAAAGATGGGCTGATCACGAAGATCGTCCAGAATGGCAAGCCCCTTTCCCTGCTCCTCTTCGGCCCTCCCGGATGCGGAAAGACCACGATAGCCCGACTCTACGCCCAAGCCTTTAAAGCGCGATTTGTCCCGTTCAGCGCAGTCTTCCACGGCATAGCCGAACTCAAAAATCTCATTAAAGAAGCCCAGTCCCATCCCCTTCTCAATCAGCAGCTGATCCTATTCATCGATGAGATCCACAGGTTCAATAAAGCGCAGCAAGACCTCTTTCTCCCTTTTGTCGAAGATGGGACGATCGTTCTGATCGGAGCGACGACGGAAAACCCCTCTTTCTCCGTCAATAACGCTCTTCTTTCCCGGCTTCGGGTCCTCAACCTAAAGCACCTGGACGAAGAAGCTTTGGACAAGATCATCCATCGGTTTGAAACAGCGTTTAAAAAGCTTAATCTGCCAGAAGAAGGCAGACGCTATCTCATCCAACTGGCCCAAGGCGATGGCCGCCATCTTCTCAACATGCTGGAAAACCTGCAGACCGAAGCGATAGACACTAAGGAATTGAATGTTGCCCATCTCCAACAACTGCTTCAAAAGCGCGCCGCTCTTTACGACAAGACAGGAGAAGGGCATTACAACTTGATCTCAGCCTTGCACAAGTCGGTGCGCGGATCAGATCCGCAGGCATCCCTCTATTGGCTGGCACGGATGTTAGAAGGGGGTGAAGATCCCCAGTTCATCTGCCGACGAGTGATCCGGATGGCAAACGAAGATGTCGGACTTGCCGACCCCCAGGCCTCCCAAGTCGCTATTAATGCGTGGCAGACTTATTCCCAATTAGGTTCGCCAGAAGGAGAATTGGCGATTGCCCAGGCCGTCGTCTACCTGGCATTAGCTCCTAAAAGCAATGCGATCTACACCGCTTTTTCCCAAGCCAAGGCGTTAGCCAAACAAACTTCCCACCTCTCCCCTCCCAAAATTATCCTCAACGCTCCAACTGCGCTGATGAAGCAGATGGACTATGGCAAAGGCTACCTCTACGATCACGATGAGC